>JALUUP010000231.1 GCA_027021285.1 Bacteroidota bacterium
AATCTCGGCATGTATTATGAGCAGGAAGGATATCTGAAGACGGCTCTCAGGTACTACAGGGAATACCTGCGATATGAGAATCCCCCGCCGCAAATCGCTGAACATATACGTGAATTGGAAAAAGAGGTAAAAGGAATTGAGGAAAATAATTGAACATCGCATGATACCGGCGACATGGATCGGACTTGGTTTCCTGGTTGCCGTGCTGCTCTACCTTCTTCCGTCCGAGCAAGTCCTGGGCGCAAACATCAAGGCTGTTTTTCTCCACGGCGCAGTGGCGCGGACGGGATTGATCGTCTTTGCCGCCACCGGCTTGATGGGCCTGGCGGCCCTTGTGCGGAGGACCAGTACAATGGATCGGTGGTGCATGGCTGTTCTGAAAACGGCGGTACTATTCTGGGTGGCGTACGGGATAACGGGTATGATCTCCTCGTACCTCGCCTGGGGTGAGGCCGTCGCGTGGGATGAACCGCAGGTTCGTGCCGGGTTGTGGGTACTGGCAGCAAGTATCGTTCTGATCGCGGTGGTTCTGTGGGTCAAGGACCGGTGGTTCACGGCCGGGGCAAGCGTGATCCTCGGCGTCTTCGCCTGGGTCACGATGAAAGCCGCTCCTCGTGTCCGCCACCCGGTCAACCCCATCGGGGAATCGGGGTCGGACATGTTCAAGGTGCTGTACTTTGCCTTACTGGTGGTGGTCATCCTGATGGCGGTGCAAACGGTTCGGTGGATGCGCGGGAGGGAATGAAGAGGGACAGAACGCCTATCTTGTTGATGAAAAACAAAACATATAGAAAAGGCCGCAGGTTTCGGTTCCCGGCGGCCTTTCAACAAGCCAAAGTAATCTCAAAATGCCGTTACAAATCCCGTCGTGAGTTTTGGTTCCTTGTGAAGAAGGTCTTCAGTTATTTCCGTCATGAGACGGATATTTCGCGCGAGCATGTAACTGACACTGAGAGTGGCGGTCTTGTAGTCGTACATCGTGCCGGGACTTTCAATCTGGTTGTACAGTGCGCTCAGGATCCATTGCGACCGTTCTCCGCCCGGAAAGAAGATCAATTCGACGAAGCCGCCGTCCATACGGGTATTCATGGCGCTGTTCGTTTCGACGTTATCTTCCCGATGCAGGTACTGCACGTTTAGTTCAAAGTTTCCGGTGTGTATGGTCATATCGGGGCCGTACAAGGCGAGCGTATTGCTCCGGCGGAATTCGCCTTCCTCGAAAGTTTCGGAACCTGTGTACATAAATCCTCCCAACCTGATCCAGCCCACGCGCTGTGACAGCCGGAAAGCGAACGTTTTTCCATTGTCAAAATCGAAGATGCGATTTTCGGTTTCACCGATGCCGTTACCGTTCAGCACTTCCGCAGTGACGTCCAGGCCGAAATCGAACCCGTAAGTCACCAGCACGCCTCGTTCATACGTCAGCTTCGCCCTGGAAAACGAAGGTTTCATTTTGTACACGAGATAATCCTCGTAGGTAAGACGGAGCTCGCGCTTGAACAATGGATCGGAGACCTGGAACTGGCCGACGATGATGTCGAAAGTCGTGTTGAACAAGTTGTTGAAATGTACGTAGGCGTCTTCCAATCCGGCTACTTCACCGCGTTCGTCCATGTAAAAATACAGGTAATACGACACGTGGCTGGATATGGGGCCGCCGCTGAGCAGCTTGATACCGTACGGTGCTTCAAGGTCAAAACTTCCCTTGTCTCTGTCTGCCAATTGCAGGAATCCATCGAAACGAAGGGCCAGAGGGAGGTAGCGTTGGAGCAGGAGGTCTTCGTCTCCCGTTTCCACGTACTGGCGTTTCGGTTCGTTGCCGCTGGGGAGCATGAAACCGTTTGCCGCGAATTCTTCGCCGAAATCATTGAGCTTTGGTACGGCCAAATGGCAGGTGGAACAGGAAAGCTTGTACTTGCGGGCAAAAGCCGGTATAGCGCTGGCGGTTGAAGCGAGAAAAATCAGCGCCGTAACCGTTGACAGAACGGGTAGCAGGTATGATGATTTGTTCATTGATCATGTGTTCCTGGATAAAGTAGGACAGGATGGGATTGCGCGCGCGCACGCAATCATTTGTAAAATACAGACTATTTATTTTTGGTCATTCATAGCAAGCCTTGTTGCGGGATTGTCTTTCCCTAAGTCATAGCAACCGGGTGGACGTGTCCGTGTTCACGATCGTATTGATAAAACTGAGTTCGGTCCACACTTTCGAACCACATCTCCGTATCGGTTGACCAGTACGTGTTCCATTTGTTCTGCCCGAACGCCGTTACAAGTCCCGTATGTGTCTTGGTGCTTCATCAGAAATCAGACTTCACGCCGAAGATCACCGTCCGCGGCAGCCCAGGGCGAATGCCTGCCGGGCGTCGGGCTGCGATGTATGTGACGTCCGTGAGGTTGCGAACGCTGACAAAGACTTTGTTTTTTGGCGTCAGCGCGTAATCGACAGAGAGATCGAGCACCAGGCGCGCGTCCGTACTCAACGAGGGAATAAAGTCGCCCGTGCCGGCTTCCGTGCGCGTCTTGCTGACGTATTTTGCGCTGAGATTTGTGGCGAACTTCGTCCACTCAAGCCCGATGCTGGTTGCGAGCTGGTGACGCGGCAAATAGGGTAGCTCGTAACCCGGCTCTACGGTACCCCAGGGCCCGAAATCACTTTTGAACTTGTTTCTGAACTCGGCGTCGGTATAGGTATACGACACGCGAAGCGGAATTGCAAGACCGGCCAACTGCGCAGCCTCGCCCAGGTCATAACTCGCAGACAATTCGAGGCCTTTTACATCCACTTCGCCGCCGTTGAACAAGTATCCCGTGCCTTCGCCGCCGCTGGCCTCGAGATCGGATCCGAGAAGATTGCTGTAGTCATTGAAGAAGATTACGCCTTGCACGGCTAATGTGCTGTTCCGGTAGCGGGCGCCCAACTCGTAGTTGATGCTCTCTTCCGGCCTGGTTCCTTCCTTTGAACCCGGCGGGGCGAACCCTTTGTGGATACCCAGAAACGAGCTGAACGACGGGGTGAATTGATAATCCAACCCGATGCCGGGAATGAAGATATTTACTTTGTTCACGCGGGATTTCAAACTGCTGCCCGTCCGTTGCGGGTCCGACGTGCCGTAATCATCGAGGCTGAGCGTGATGTCCTCGTAACGAACGCCCGGCACAACGGTGAAATGACTGAGCATGAATGTATACTGCACGAAAGCGGCCCACGCTGTTGCCCTGCCGATGCGGTTGCTTTCAGTTCCAGGGATCCCCTTCTCGGTGAGCTTCATGACGCCGCTGTCCATTCGATACTTGTCGACCCACTGGAAGCGGTCGATTTCGTCTTCATGGTAGCGAAACCCTACTTCCACTTCATGCACGCTGCTATTGGTGCCGAATTGCATGCCGATGATCGATTGCACGCCGCGGGCGAAATATTTACGGTTGTTGGCCTTGACTTCAAGGGCGTTGTCATTTGCGCTGGAACCGCCGGTAATGATCGAATATTCGGCCGCGTGGGTTTCCGGATCAGTCAGCAGGTTTCCTATCTTCACTCCGCCGTCGTTTTCCGTGGCGCGCACCTTGTCCAGTTTATACCAGTTCCGCTTGAAATCCGTGCGATAGATTGTCGTTGTGACATCGAAATTGTCGGAGAGCCTGATGAAATGCCTGAGCTGGTATTGCGCGTGCTCGGTATTCAGGACGTCCTTCTGCGAACCGGCATACCGGCGGAAGGGGGTGCGTTCGAAATCCGTTTCAGTCAGTCCGAGGTACGTCTCGTTTGAAGTCTCGTCCGTCTGGCCAATCTTGAAGGTCAATTCCTGGTAAATACTGGCGTCGCGATCGGTGTTGATACGGAGCTTGGCGAGATAGTCCTTTTTGTCGAAGCCGGTGTTGCCGCCGCCGTCGAGTTTCTTGAAGCCATCGACGCTGAACTGGTAGGTCTCGACAAGGAATCCCAGGTTTTCATACGCATCCCCGGCAAATGCATGGACGGTGCGGGTGTTATCCTCCCCGACAATGAGATTCGCGCGTCCGTGGAACTCGGACGGGATCCTGGTGGAAAGCAGGTTCAGGACACCGCCCGTGGTAAACGGACCGTACTTGATCTGGCTGGAGCCTTTGCGGATTTCGATGCCTTGCATACGGCCGACCGTGGGAAAATAGTAAGCCGCCGGAGCTGAATAGGGCGCGGGCGCCATCAATACGCCATCTTCCATCATGGTAATCTTTTCGCTGCGCTCAACGCCCGTACCCCGCAAGCCGATGTTGGGGCGTTGGCCGTACCCATCTTCTTCCTGGATGTAGACACCCGGAATCTCGCGCAAGGCGCGATTGATATCATTGTAACTATATTTATCCAACTCTTCCGGACCGATATAATGAGCCGACCCGGGAATGCTGTAAATCCTGTCCGTGCTGCCGATCAACATTTCCCGCTCGACCACGACCTCTTGCGTTTCGATGGGTTGCGGTGACAGGGAAAAAGCAAACGGGAGGAGATCGTTCTCGCTGACAGTAATCTCACGCCGCAGTGTCTGGTATCCGATTCTGCTTACGACTATTGTGTATTTGCCGACAGGAACATTGTCAATAGCAAAGCTCCCGGAATCGGACGTCGCCGCACCGAACGTCGTGCCTTGTAGCGATACGTTTACTCCGGCCAGAGGTGCGCCGGTATCCCGGTCGTGGACGACACCTTGAATACTGCCGGACTGAGCAAAAGACAGTAAAGGAGTCGAGAAAAACAAGATGACCCCAAGAACAACGTGAATTCGTGTATGTTCGCTGTGCACACGTATCTCCTTGAAAACTGGTTGATAAAGAATCGTTGCATATGTCGAAGTAAGTCACGAGCCGATACCATCCTTCCCTTGTCCTGTACATCTCATTCACTCCCCGCGGCCTTGACGGGAAGGTTCGCAGGTTTGGCTCTGAAACAATCTGTGCAGGTCGATAGGTATAACGCGTTTTTCACGAGACATGCGTCCCTGTTGTTTTAAAAAATGATCGCATAGCCAGGCATGCGATCACGAACAAAATACACACTATTTTGATTTAGACAAAATCTAAATAAGGAATTTCGCGAGGAATTTCATTGGTGTCGTCGGGGGGACGGACGAGGAGGAAATGTTGACGGTAACGCTTACGCTGGTGGATTCAATCCACGATGTCGAACCACGTTTCCGTGCGGTTGACAAGCACGGGTTCCATCTCCTTGGCAGGAACGCCGAGAAAATCTCCCACGGATTTTACGAGACGGCGATAGTAAATTTCAGCCACTACCTTGATTTTTCCCTCGGGAATTTCTTCGGGCACGTTCCAGGTATAGGTCTCGATCTTCGTTTCCCTCGGCCCGATCCGGTAGTCGGTTCCCAGCGAGGCCGTGTTCCACTGCGCTATGGTCATGCGGCCCTTGGGGTCGAAATAAGGAAGCCGGAACACGCGGTCGCCTTCGTACTGGAGGGCGTCGCGGGGCAACCCCTTGAAGTCCGGCAGGTCCATGATTTCCCCGATGTCCTGGTACGCGAGGACGTTGCTCGAAATCGTGTACTCCTCGCCGGGGAAATTCTTTTTGTCCACGGCCAGGTGATAGGCTTTCCCACTGGCATCGTAAGCAATGACGGTCAGCCAGAGTTGGCGTTCTTCGGCAGATCCGCTGGGAATTTTATGACCCGCCTTGTGGTTGAACGCCTGCACGGTGATGACGACAGGTTCGCCGGGCTCCACTTCGCGCCGGTCGGGATGCATTCGTAGTTCGACCGCGCCGCGCAGTTTGCTCGGCGAATGCGCCCCGTGAAACAAGTGCTGGGCGGCGTCTTTCCGGGGCTTGGAGAGAATGGCGCTCTTTGTTTCCGCCTTGGGCATGTGGCAGTCCTGGCACCGGACGCCTTCCTTCGAGTACGGCCCGGCTTTCCACTCCCGTTGTGTGGATTTGACCCAGACACCATACGGACTTTTTTCGTTATGACAGGTGCCGCACATGTCCGGTGACATGGTAAAGTCGCTTTGTTTTGTTTCGTGATAAGAGGACTCCGCATCATCACGGTTTCCAAGTTTTACTGTTCCCGGTTTGATGGTGAAATTGAAATTAAAGGGCTCTTCACCCTTGAAACCGGTAATGGTATGACACACGTCACATGACACGCCTTCATTGGCCCGCGAATTCGCCGAAGGTTTAGGTGGAGGAATGTCGCCGGCGATGAAGGCAAGAGGTGTATGACAACCGTTGCACCCGGCTTTGACCCCCGCGACTTTTTCATCTTTTTCGGCGTGAGGAACTGCAAGCTTGAAGTACTCGATCTCGTCCCATGCATGAGTGTATGCCTGCGACATCATTGCCTGTTGCCATTGCATGTAAAAATCGGTATGGCAGGAGCCACAAACCTTGGGTTTCTCGAAGTCGTCGTAGGAACCGGTTCCCAGCAGCTCGTCGCCCGCCGGTTGAGAAAGCGCGAAAGCGGGCGCCACGATCATCAGGGAAAATATCCAGCGGATGACATTGCAGAAATACGTATCGTAAATGTTCATGACATTGTTGGATGATATTTCACATAGGGTGAATTCATAACACGGAATTTCTTTGTAAAAAGATACGACCGTCCGGCAAATACCACAATAACCCGGCACCATACATGGTTCGCGGTGGTAGTATAATACCTTTAGAACACAATAAAACCGAAACCGTGAAGACGTGATCGGGTTGGAGATTAATCGTCGAACGATATTGTCTGCAGGAAGGAGCCAAGGATGTTTGAAAACAATTCCGGTTGTTCGAGGTTTGGCAAGTGCCCGGCTTTCGGAAGCACGTGGAACGACGAGTGAGGAAAGAGGTCCGCGAGTTGTTCCGATTCGTCCTGTGTAATGAGAGCGTCTTTTTCGCCAGCGACAACCAGGACGGGAACGGCGAAGCCCCGGACGTCTTCGGTCGTGTCCGTTCTCTCGGCCATGGCCCGCAGAGCATGCATCACGCCCTCGGGGGATGCGCTCTTCATGGTGCGCTCGAGGTATTTCACCAGTTCCGGCTTGTTTGCGCGGGAGTAATCGGAGATCAACACCTTTGACAAGCGATGCATCAAGCCGTCGATACCATCCGACTTAATTTCGACAATCTGCAGGTACCTGTTCGTGCGAGTCTCTTCGGAGTCCGCGGCGGAACGGGTATCGATGAGCGCCAGGCCTTTCAGCCCCGGTGGGCGCCGGCGTGCTATTTCCAGCGCGAGGTACCCGCCCATCGAACACCCCCCGATGACGAATTGCGTGATGTCCAGTGCTTGCAATTTGTCCAGAACATTGTCTGCCAGGACAGAAAGCGTAAATCCGTCTTTTTCGGGCAGCGACATGCCGAAACCGGGGTAATCGGGACTGACCACCCGGTAATGGTTTGCAAAAAAATGGTGCTCGCGGCTCCACATGCCGGCATTCAGGGGGAAGGCATGCAGGAGTACGAGGCATGGACCGGAACCGGATTCGTGAAAGACCATGGAATTACAGGTAATAAAACAAGGCTGTTCCGAATGTGCCCCGCCGCATCGAACACAACGCTACGGGAGAAATATAACGCCTTCGGAACAGCCTCATCGGGTTTTTGAAAACGGCAGGATTTACTTGCCGCGCTTGGCGTACGGGACGTTGTCCTTGTCCTGGTACGAGAGAACGATCTCGATGTATCGGTCAGCACCGGAACCTTGCACCACCGCTCCGGAACCGTCCTTGACAAGCATAAACCGCACGGTCTGGTAGTCGTTGGCGGTCGTGCCCTGGACGCGGGCGTAATACACGTTCTTGTTCATACTTCCCGTGGACAGCGCAATCGTCGATTCCGAGTACGAACTCGCCGGTGGCGGTGTCAGTTGAGCCAGGGTCGGATCGTTGAGGTCCGTGGCCGAAAACGTAACGGTGGAGAATTTCGTGACGCGGAGTCCCGGAACCGACTGGGAGAGACTGGGGCTGCGGATCTCGAGCGAGGGAGTTGTCGCATTGGCGGCATAGAGGAAGAAGTCGCCGTTTTTATTTTTCGTGTTGTCGAGCAACTGGAATATCTCCGGTCCGCCGGAAGTCGGGTTATAGAAATCCATCATGCTCGGCAGGTTGCTCGTGGTTGCGTAAACGCGGATCACCTGGTTGTTGACGTCCTTGTCGAATCGCTTCGCCGCTGCCCACACGATCTGGGCGAAATCCGAGCTCTCTTCGCCGTCGGTCGAAACCGAACGGATGATGATATCGTATTCCACGCCGTTTTCCAATCCGAGGATGGTGTACGTCGAACTGCCCTTGGCAACATTGGCGGTCTGAGTGATACCGGTCGCGGGATTGGTCCATGCGACCTTGTACGTTCCAAAATTGTCCTGTGTCTCGCTTGCGGACACTGTCCAGGTAAGAATGATCTTTCCGTCGCCGGAAATGGCCTGGAGGTTGGTCGGGGCCGTAACGGCCGGTAAGACGGGCTCGTCCGTGGCGTTGTCGCAGCCCGTCATACCCAGGAAAAGCCCGAGCACGAGCGTGAAAGACAAGAGAGCGGAAATTGACCTCATGGTATTTCTCCTTGTTATTGTAAATGAAAAGCTGAGTAGTATTTTGCACAATGTATCGATAGGCATGACATTTAAGATATGAGATTTTAACCCAACAGGAAATGCCATCCCGCATCCCGGGACGACGCCGGGAACCCATCATACGGATTAATGTGCTTGCCGTTCCTGTTTCATGGATGAATTATTGCCTCTGTCGGTATATTATTTTCGGACGCACCCGAGGAAAGTGGAATTGCGACGATGTATCACATATTTTAAAGGCACTGGTTCTCCTCCTATTTTACCGCCGGTTAATGGTTGAGAGAATTGGAGCGGTTGCACGTGGAAGAAGGAACGTGTTTTTGAAAGGAAAGCATGACAAATGTCGTTTGATATAAATACCATACAAACCGTGGTTGATTACACTGAAGCCGCGGAGTCATATCGGATAGATTTGATACCGCGCACGCCTTCCTATTGCGCTGGTTGTCCGCACAGGGGAACATCATCCCTGTTGCTCGAGATCCGGAAACGCTTTGCAGACTCCGGATATATGCAACGTCGTTACGGACGTGGTCCAGTGGATATCTTTGCCCATGGAGGAATCGGCTGTTACGCGCTGAATTTCCTGCCTCCCTTCCGCGACATGCACAATGTGGCGGCCATGGGACAGGGAGGCGCCGCGGGCGCCGGGGCCTATCCCTTTTCAAAAAACCGGCACTACGTGTTGTGCGGCGATTCGACGTTTTTCCATTCGGAGATGACCACGCTTTCAAACGCCATCAAGGACCGGCAGGACATCCTCTACATCATACTCGATAACAAGAATACCGCCATGACGGGCCACCAGCCCACGCCGGGTTCTGCCAAAAATCTCATGGGAAACGCCACGATTCAGCAGGACATCGAATCGGTCGTGCGCGGGATGGATAAGAACGCCGACATCTGGATACGCAAGGTCAATCCCGCCGATCGCGACGCCTACCTTCCGCTCCTGGAGGAAGCCATGCTCCGGGAAGGAGTGCGCGTCATCATCGCCGACCGGGAGTGCGGGATCACGTTCCACAGGCGCAAACGCAGCGAACGGTTCAGGGCGGCGCAGGCACACGGGGGGGTTCTGCCCCTCGAACGGCACATCAACATTGCATTGGAAGTTTGCGAGAACTGCCGCGAGTGCACGCTCGCCACCGGTTGTCCGGGCCTCGCCATCGAAAAGACTCCCCAGGGGGAAAAGATCGGCATCGACCTGAGTATTTGTGTCGACGACAAGTACTGTACGAAGATTAAGCTCTGTCCGTCGTTCGAGCAGGTGACCATCCGGCGCAGGAAAAAGCCTGCCGTCCGAACCGGGAACTGGGACCTGTGGACGAGGGACTTGCCGGAACCCGGCCACCCGCAGCTCGCAGGCGAGGGAGCAAAGACGTATTCGATATTCGTCGCCGGAGTGGGAGGCATGGGTCTTGGCCTCGTGGCGCGCGTGTTGACCCAGGCGGGAGCGCGCGAAGGGTACGGGGTGATGTTTTACCATCAGAAGGGATTAGCCCAGAGAAACGGCGCGGTATTTTCACACATCATTTTTTCCGCCCCCGGGGTTCACGTCTCACAGCGTATTCCCGAGGCCGGGGCCGATCTCATTCTCGGGTTGGACTACCTGGAGACCGTCCGTGGTTTGAAGTTCTCACGCCCCGGCCATACCACGGTGATTTGCAACACGGCGGAAACCCCGACCGTAATGACACTGACCGGGGAGCACCGGTTTCCCGAGAAACTGGATGAACAGATACGCCTGCACAGCAACGCGGACACATTTCTAGCAGATGATTTCTTCCTTCTCAGTGAATATTACTTCGGAAACCGCCTTTACGCGAACGTGATGATGATGGGGGCCGCGTACCAGAAAGGTCTCCTGCCGGTGGGCGGCGGCGCGCTGGAGTCGATCATCCTGGAAAACGTGCGCCAGTACGACCGCGAGCACAATATCCGTGCGTTTCGCCTGGGCAGGAGATTGGTCGTCAATCCGGAGATGCTTCACATTGAAACGCCGGCCGTCACGCTGGACGATATCCTTGCGAAAAACGCCGGTTTCCTGGAACGACGCAAGGGGCGACGCGTCGCGGACACGTATCGCCGGCGCGTAACCGAGCTTATCGACCTGATGACCGGGCTGCCGGGTTCGTTCCGGGAAGATTTCGCGCGGCGGTACTACGATCTGGTTTGTTACCAGGACGTCGGGTACGCGGAACAATACGCCAAGCGAGTGCTCGAGGTGTATTGGGTGGAAAGCAAACGCGCGGCGAAACCGGGCGAAAGGTTCGAAGCCACAGGCGCCGTAATATGGAGCCTGTACAAAGTGATGGCCGTGAAAGACGAGATATGGGTGGCGGAACTTCTTACCCGCGAAGAAAAATACCTGAGCGACCGCATGCGTTATAACATCGACCCGAACCGCGGAGACGAGATCTCGTACGCGCATTTCAACCGGCCGAGTTTTGATCTTTTCGGAATGCATGTCGAGTGGAACATGACGACGTACGACTGGATGCTGCGGGCTGTACGCAACATGCGGTTCCTGCGGCGGTGGTTGCCCGCGTGGCACCGACGGGAACGCGCGTTCCGGGACTGGTATCGCGACGAAGTGATCAACGCCTACATCGAAGGGCAATTCCATTCCCGCCGCGACGCGGTCTCCGCGCTCAAGGCGCCCCTGGATTGTACCGGCTACCGTGACGTTGTCTATCTCAAGTACGACCGGGCGCGCGAGCGGGTGGCGTCGCTGCTTTCCGGGAACATGCAGTCAGCATCCCGGGCAAAAGACATCGTTTTGAATTAATCTGAATCAAACTGGAGGGTAGAATGAAAAACCGTTTCCGTTTTACGGGCATCTTACCGATCATGCTGTTCTTGCTGCCGGGGCTGACGATCGCGCAGACCTCGGTTCACTACCCGGTGGAAGTCCTTCGAACCGTGCGAAACACGGCCGAGGTTGCACGGATACCGGAGCGGATTGCGCAAGGCAATGTTCCGGTCGGCGACATGATCGTCGGGTATCCGAACGCCAACGAAGTGCGGGAGATAAACTCGGATTTCA
>JALUUP010000232.1 GCA_027021285.1 Bacteroidota bacterium
TTTGAACTTCCCGCGCGCCGGCACATTCAACTCGACGTGTACAACGTGCTCGGTGAGCGCGTGCTGTCCCGTTCGCTAGGAACCCTTTCTTCCGGCCGGCACGAAGTCCGCCTGCGCGCGGAGAAGTTTGCTCGCGGCATGTACATTTATCGTATCACGGCCGGGAGCAACGTATTTTCACGGGTCATGCACGTCTTGCGTTGACAGTCGCGATGCAAAAGGATGATCGTGTCAAAGGTTTGCGCTCGTTTCGCGCCTGTTTCCGAATGAACCAAAAATGGTATTTTGCCGCATGGTGAATTCTACCTCGAAACACGTCCTCCATCGGTTGTCACGGTACAAACTTGAAGGATTTTCCCTGTTGCTGCTGATTATCGTTGCGGGGTGTACATACGCGTTGTGGGGTGGGCCGGAAGCGCGACACGCTTCGGAACCGGAGGCATCGGCCGATACGATCGCTGCCGGTCCGTGCTTGATTACGGATCCGACGTCCAAAGGTTTGATCGAGTACGCGGGGACGGTGGCGCCCGGCACGTCTTTCCAGGCTGCAATATTGTCTTCGGGAATGAGCTCGGCGCTGGCGGACACGATCCAGCGCTACCTCGGTGGCGCGAACTTCAACTTTCGGAAATGTCTCCCCGGACAGCGGTTCGTAGCACAAGTAGATTCGCAGGAAAACCTCCGCGTTTTCTGCTATCGGCTTGATAACCTGAGCAGTTGGTGGATTTTGCGTGATTCCTCGTCGTCCCTGGCGGTGGAATATTATTCCGCTCCGATCGAGAACAAATTGGTTTCGGTGGAAGGCGAAGTCGAGCAATCCGTGTACCAGGCGATGCTGCAATCAGGCGAGACGTCGGAACTCGTAGCGGAATTCGCGGACGTGCTTGGATATGACATCGATTTCATCTTCGATCCACGGATCGGTGATACCTTTCGGGTGCTGGTGGAAAAGAAGTTCTTGAACGGTAAAAGCGTCGGATACGGGCGTATCGTGGCCGCCGAGTACAAGGGCAGTGTAACGGGCGATGTGGTGGGGTATTTCTTTTCCGATACCACGGCGGGTGTAAAAGGTTGGTTCGCGCCGGACGGCAGCAACATGCAGAAATTCTTCATGCGGTCGCCGCTCAGTATCCTGCGCGTCACGAGCACGTTCGGCATGCGGGTACATCCTATTTCCGGAAAGCGGAAGATGCATACCGGTACTGATTATGCCGCTCCGAAGGGCACACCGGTCTGGGCGATCGGGGCGGGCAAGGTTGTATCCGCGGGGTGGCGAGGTGGCTATGGAAAGCTCGTAGAAATCCAGCATCCCGGAGGCGTCCGCACCCGGTACGGGCATCTATCACGAATCCTTGTACGGCGGGGACAAACCGTGCGCCAGCACCAAACAATTGGAAGGGTGGGCAGCACGGGTTACGCCACGGGTTCCCATCTGCATTTCGAGTTCCTCGTCAACGGCAGGCAGCGTGCCCCCCGAAACGTGAAGAATCCTTCGTTGAAGAGTCTTCCTCCCGAGCTCATGGGCGCGTTCAAACGTTCCATGGCGCGCGCGGACAGCCTTTGGCAGCAGGCGCCAAGGATTACGTCTCACTCCGTAACGTCCGGCACGACCGCTTCAATCCAGTAGCAATCGATACGTCTTGTTATTCCTCGCACGAGGAGACAGTCAAGATCGTTTCAACCGGGACTATCAAGAAAAACCGGCAGGAAACGCATCGTCCCTGGCATGCGGACTGCTGTTGCGAACACACATGTGAATCCGTTTGAATGACGGAGGTCAATCCGTGGCTTTCTTGAGCAGGTCCTGGAGTTGCCTGGCGAGGTCCGCGTGGCCGCCTTCCTTGAGGATGCGGTATTCCCTGGAGGCAGCAGGCTTGTTGCCGAGGTTGATATACGCGATGGCCAGGTTGAAATGGGCCTCGGCGTAATCCGGTTTGAACCGGAGGGCCTGGCGGTAGGCGTTGATGGCATCCTCGAATTTGCCCAGCTCGGCGAGGGCGACACCCATGTTGTGATGAGCGTCCGCGTAGTCGGGCTTGACGCGCAGGATGGTTTTATATGCATTGATTTCGTCGTCACGCCGTCCGAGTTGACTATAGAGCACACCGAGATTGAAATATGCCTCCACGAAATCCGGTTTGAGTGAAATCGCGGTCTTGTATGCTTCGAGTTCCTCGTCATGCTGTCCCATGTGTCCCAGCGCCTCGCCAAGGTTATTGTACGCTTCCGGGTACTCCGGCTTCAGGCGGATGGCGTTGCGGTAGGCGTCGATGGCTTTCGTGTACTGTCCCAACTGGGTATAGGCGACGCCGAGATTATTGTACGACTCGGGATGCCGGGTGTCGATGCGCAGGGCGTGTTGGAACGCTTCCGCGGCCTTTTTGTAATTGCCCAGACGGCTGAAGGCCACGCCGATATTGTAATACGGCTGGGCATAGGTTGAATCGAGCCTGGCGGCACGCTGGTAGCAACGAACAGCGTCGTGATACTTTCCAAACCTGAAGAACACCAGGCCGAGATGGTTATGCGCCTCGGCGTAATCCGGCTTCAGGCGCAACGCCTCCCGGAAGGCGTTCCACGCTTCTTTCCAGCGGTCCAGTTTTCCGTACGCAATTCCCAGGTTGAAGTGTCCTTCCGCGAAGGCCGGGTCGAGGCGGACGGTTTTCTGGAATGCATCGAGTGCGTCCACCCAGCGGTTGATTTTTCCATAAAGCAATCCCACGCTGAACTGTGCTTCGAGGTAGTCCGGTTTTAACTCCAGCGCTTTCTTGTAGGCGTCGATGGCTTTCCGATGATCGTTCAAGCGGCTCAGCACGATTCCCAGGCCAGCAAAGAATTTCGGCCGATCCTGTCCGTATCGCACAGCATTCTCGTAAGCGTCGCGGGCCTTCTCGAGTTCGCCCAGCTTGGTGTAAGCGAGGCCAAGGTTTGCGTACGCATCAGAGTAATCGGTTTTCAACCGTACTGCGTTCTGGTAGCACGTGATGGCCTCGTCGTACCTGCTCAGGCGATGAAAAGTAACACCGAGATTATTGTGCGCGTATGCGTAATCCGGGTGAATCTCGATTGCTTGTTCGAACATCTTCACAGATTCCCGGTACCGGCCGAGCTTGATGTAAATCAACCCCAGGTTGCAGAAAGCTTCCACGAAATCCGGTTTCAGTTTCACCGCCTGCTGATAACTTGTGATGGCGGACTGGTGGTCGCCGAGGTCGTCGTACGCGTTGCCGAGACTGTTGTACATGGCCGGATCGGCGGCATTAAGCTCCACAAGTTCGTTGAACGTCTGAAGCGCTTCATTCGATTGTCCCGCGCGGGCCAGGGTTTTCCCGAGCTCGATGCGTGCTGGAATGTGATCCGGCGCGATCTGGACGGCTTCGCGAAGCGCCTCGATTGCATCGTTCCACCTGCCCAGGGTGGAGGATACCCGCGCGACTTTGATGCGCGCTTCCACGTGTTTCGGATCTATTTCGATGGCATGGCGATATTCTTTCAGCGCCTCGTCCAGTTGTCCGAGGTTTTCATATGCCTGGGCCAGGTTCAGAACCTGTCGAATGTCATGTTGCGAACTCACATTGGATCCTTTTCGATTCCTTGTGGAGCACGGCGCTCACGTAAGGCGCCAACAGTTGTACGTGTGAAAGGTACACTCCCGGTGTCAATAATGAAACGGCCGGACGGCCGGTTGCGCTGTCATTCTAGCCCCGGTAAAAATATGAAGGGAAAGCGGACGCCGGTTGCGTTTCGCGGAGACGATGGATTGCTCCGGGTACAGCATGCCAAAAAAGAGGTCTGCAGCGTCTTTGTCCAGGGCAGCCAGAATTTTGTATTCCTCCACCGCGCGTCCCCGCAAACCGAGAGTCATCAAGAGTTGACCCAGTTTCAGGTGTGCTTGAACGTTTCCGGGAAGAAGCCGGACGACGTGTTCCAATGCTTCGACCGCTTCAGGCAAACGCTTGAGGCGAATCAACGCGAGACCGAGTCGATAGTACGCCTGGTGACTCTCCGGGTTGAGTCTCGTTGCCGTACGATAGGTTTGAGCCGCCTCATGGATGTGAGCAAGTCGTTCCAATGCCGTTCCGAGGAGAACCAGGAGACGCGCGTCGCCCGGGTTCAAAGCCACCGCGTGTGCGAACGTTTCCCGTGCCTGGTGGAATTGCCGCAACGCCAGGTATGCCTGCCCGAGGGCGACGAAGGCGTCCACGAATCCCGGTCGAACGGAAAGAGCGTCGTGAAACGCATTCACGGCTTCTTCCGGTAATCCGGTTCGAAACAAGATCATCCCCTTGTTGTAACTCGCCTTGTGGCATCGCGGCTGGAACGCAAGCACTTCGTTGCAGACGTCAAGCGCCTTGGAGAACCGTCCCATCTTGTACCATGCGCAGCTCAGGTTGATGTAAGCGGGCGTATAATACGGCGAGAGACGGATGGCGCGACTACAGGCTTTGACCGCCTCGCGGAACAAACCAGCTCCCATGTATGCGAAACCAAGGTTGTTGAAGAGATGGTGGTCGTCCGGTGAAATATCGCTTGCTCGCTTCAACGCGGATATGGCGGCGTCGAATTCCCCGAGGCGGATCCACGCCCAACCGAGGTTGAATAACGCTACACTGTTGTCGGGATACAGGTCGAGCACCATGGTGAAAACCTCTGCCGCCTCCCTGTACTTGCCTCGTTGGCACATAACGGCTCCAAGACCAATGTTTGCCGCGATGTCGCAGGAGTCGAGGCGGAGGGCTTTACGCAATTCCTTTTCCGCGCGATCGTAATCGCCGGCTCTGAGGCAGGCGATACCGAGCGTGAAGTGTGCGGCGGAGCTTGTCGGCGCGAGTTCCACAGCGGTTTGAAGCACGCGGAGAGCTTCTTTCAAACGTCCGCTTTTTTCGAGTGCACGCCCTAAATGAAGCATTGCGCGTGCATTTGGTGGGCTGGAACGCGCAGCGCGGCGATACGTCTCGAGGCCCTGGTCATCGCGTCCAAGCGAGACGAGGGTCCTTCCGAGCTCTACCAGGGCGTCGGAAAACGAGGGGTTCGCTTCGACGGCCTGGCGGTACGCGGAAACAGCGGCTTCCAACATCCCTTCGCGTTCGTATTTACGGCCCAGATCGAAATACCACTGGGCGAAATCACGTCCACGTTCGTGTTCCCGAAGCTTGTCGGATGTCATCATGATTGAAAGAATTTTTACGTAAAAATTGAACTACGGCACCGCTCAGATGGACGCCCGCGGTTCGCTCTGAAAAACTAGGCATTTGACACTTGTAATCAAACAGGGAACCGGGAGAATGATCGAAGAGCGTACGATCTTGAAATTCCTGCAAGCTTCTTCGAGCCGAGAGGGCTTGCCATTCTCAATGTTTTCTTATATTGCACCGGGCGATATCATGGAGGGCGAACCATGACAGAATACTTCCCAAGATGTTGTAACGATCGCGCAAGAGTCGCGATGGAACGAGCACGCTGACGGCTTCCCGGCTGGATATCAATCAATCGTCGGTATTCGGCTGATCCATCATTCATGACGAAGTAAGAGAGTTGATCGATGCCTTCAGGAAAGCAACAGACCATTGAAGAACAGCATTTTGACGCTGACTTTTTCCGGACACTGGCAGAATCGGTTGACGATATCGTGTACGTCGTTAATCGACGCGGTCGATTCGTGTATTTCAATCCCAAGGGTAATGAACTTACCGGCTATTCTCCTGAAGACATCCGCAACATGCGATACTTGAACCTGATCGCGGATTTCTATCGAGACGAGGCGCAGGAGTTCTATCGCCAGCAGGTAATGAGCGGAACCTCCCACACCTATTTTGAACTCCCCATCCAGTGTAAAAACGGGAAGGTGATCTGGGTCGGTCAAAATATTCACATGGTTGATCACGGCGATTCTGAAACCTACTGGTTCTGCGTCGCTCGCGATATCACGGAAAGCCGGTCCATAAAAAGGCGATTGCACGAAAGCGAAGAGCGTTTCCGGACAACGTTCGAACAGGCTCCGGTTGGTATGATTATTCTCGATCCCGAGGGAAGGGTGCTGCAATCCAACGAGGCATTCCAAACCCTGTTTCGTTATTCGAAGGATGATTTGCGGAAACTGGCCTATTCGGATATAATCTATCCCGAAGACGTGGGAAAAAGTCAAACGATGTTACAGGAGTTGTTCCAGGGAATGAAAAACACGCTCCAGATGGAGAACAGGTACGTGGCAAAGGATGGAACGCTGTTCTGGGGCCTGACATCGATCTCTCCCGTATTCATTCGGCAGGATGAACTGTCGAACTGGGTTGTCATGATTCAAGATATCAGCGAGCAAAAGAAGCGTGAAACAGTCATCCGCAAGATGACACGGGCGGTTGAAAACGCGGCGGACATGGTGGTCTTGACGGATGAAAACGGTCACATCGAGTACACCAACCACGCTTTCGAGCATGTAACGGGCTATACACGGGCCGAGGTCATGGGGAAACCCTTCATGTTCTTGCATTCCCACGAGGAGGATCCGGACATCGTGAGCAAAATGTGGGACACGGTAAGGCACGGAGAAGTCTGGCAGGGGCTTGTTACAAACAGGAAGAAAAACGGGGATTTCTTTTATGAAGAACAAACAGTCAGTCCGATCCTGAATTCTCAGGGTGCAATTACCAGTCTGGTGGCTGTCAAGCGGGATGTCACTCGCCGCATCCAGCTCGAACGCGAGAGCACCATTTCGCGAATCTTACTGGAACGAATCATCCACGAGCTTCCCTCGGGCGTTTTCATTTTCGATACAACGGGACTTGAGCTGAGAACCTGGAACAAAGAAGCGGAGAAGATCCTCGGTGTGAACCCGGGGGAACGCATGAAAGACATGACACCGGTAACCCGCTTCGCGGAGGCATTTGGTCTCCACGATCTAAAAGGGAATTTGTATTCCGAAGAAGATCTTCCATTGTATATCGCCGTAAAGAACGGGACCCCCGCCGTGAAGGATAATCTTGTCGTGCATCGGCCGGACGGTGAAAAGGTATTCATCACCGCGCAGGCGATTCCTTTACACGTGGACGCAGAAGGACAGGCAATCAACATGGTTCTGGTGATATTCCATGACGAGACGGAGAAACGCAGGGTTCGACTGGCCTTGGAAGAAAGCGCAAAGCGGCAGGAAGCGATCCTGGCTTCGGTTGCCCAGGGGGTGAACCATGTCGTGAATCGTATTTTCCAATTTGTCAATCCTGCGTTGTGCGAAATGTTTGGCTATGCACCGGAAGAGCTCATCGGGCGAACAACCGAGTGCCTGTACAGGTCGAAAGAAGAGTACGAGGCCATCGGCAAGGAAGTCGTGGAACAGATTGAAACAACGGGGAAGTTTTTCAAAACCATTGTTGCCAGACGCAAGGATGGAAGCACTTTCGAATGTGAAATCAGCGGACGAGCCATCGACATCAGCGACTTTTCGAAGGGATTCGTCGGAGTGTGGCAGGATGTTACGGAACGGAACCAATACCAGAGAACATTACAACGGCTCAACACCCTGATGACCGGCGTGTTAGAAGCGTCGTTCCTCTTTGCGATTGTTACAACTGACCTGGACGGGAACATCACGTTGTTCAGTCGTGGTGCCTCCCGGATGCTGCAATGGAAAGAGGACGAGATCCTTCAGGTTCATACACCCGGGGTTTTCTTCGCCCCGGGGCAGTTCCGGCTTGAGCGCGATGAAAAGACGGAGATGAGCGGAGAGGACGCGTTTCAATATTGCCTCAAGGAGCTTCAACAGCATGGTTTGCATGAGTTGCGGGGATGGTTTGTCCGCAAGGATGGCGACACGTTTCCCGTGCACCTGGTATTGAATAACCTTCTTGACGACCAAGGAAACACGGTGGGCTACTTGCTAATTGCCCGCGATATCAGGGAAGAACTCGAAACCCAGGAAAAGATCAAAACATACGTGGCGGAATTACAGAAGTCGGAAGAAAGCTTGCGCAAACTCAACGCGCAAAAAGACAAGTTCCTGTCTATCGTGTCCCATGATTTGCGCTCGCCGTTCAACAGTATTCTGGGTTTCTGCGATCTACTCCTTGACGAATCTGTTTCTTTCAACGAGGAAGAGCAAAGGCAGTATTTGCAGATCATTGCGAACGCGGCCCGCCAGCAACTTGAAATGGTGAACCACCTGTTGGATTGGTCGCGGCTTGAGACGGGAAGACTGCAGTATAATCCCAAGAAACATAATTTTGCCATGCTTGTGCGAAGCAGTTTCGATAATCTTTCCGGCAACGCGCAAAGAAAAGACATCAAGCTGATTTATTCCGGTCCGGAGATTATCAATGTGCGTGTGGACGAGGTGTTGGTCAAGCAGTTGCTTACGAATCTTATCGGCAATGCGCTGAAATTTACCGAGAAGGGGGGTGAGGTCGAAGTCTCTGCGCGGCCGCTCGACAACAAGATGGTGGAAGTAACCGTGCGCGATACAGGGGTCGGGATCGCGGCGGAAGACCTTGATAAATTGTTTCGAATCGACACCAAATTTACGAGCGAGGGGACGGAAGGGGAAAAAGGCTCCGGATTGGGTCTGGCGTTGTGTAATGAAATCACGGAAATACACGGCGGAACAATTCGAGCCGAAAGCAAGCAGGGCGAGGGATCGGTTTTCACGTTTACATTGCCTGGTGCCGTCCTGAAGTCGATTCTCCTGGTGGAAGATGTGCACTCCGAACAGCTTCTCTATCGTCGCCTTCTCTCCCAGCTTTTACCATATGCCGACGTCGATGTAGCCCGGAACGGATCCGAAGCTATCAACATTGTAAAGAAACACACGCCCGACCTGATTATCACGGATTACGACATGCCGCTCATGAATGGTGAAGAGCTTATCCGCAGGTTAAAGAGCAACGAAGAAACGAAACATATACCGGTGGTAGTCGTCACAGGTATCGACTCGATGGCGAATTCGAATCGCCTCGCCGAAGCAGGTGCAGACATGGTTGTCAAAAAACCGGTGACCCAAGCTACTTTCCACGAGATATTCGATTCATTAGAGTGAATTGCACCCTGTTCTCGGGCGACGAGTGAGCAAGCCCGGGACGTACATTACCCCTGGCAGCGATCGCCGGTGCACGATCTGCTTTCTAAAAGGATCGCTCAGGGAGGGGTTGCCTTACTTGGGAAGCTGAGTTTTTGGCCGTGCGAAAATCCACGCAGCGATTACCGCCATCACAACAACGCTGAGAAGAAGCCAATACATAACAATGTTATCCTTCTTGTTTTGACGCGACGTGCTTGATTCAAGCAGATATCAAATACAAGTTTTTTGGTCTATGGGTCAAAGAGTGCTTCCTGCCGGAGCGCACAACAGCGCAGAACCGCTACTCTTGTTGTTGCATGAAATGAAACGTAATCCTTCTCGCGCACATTATCGTAATTTTTTTTGTGATTGTCAATAGCTCGCCTGTTTTTTTTATAATCGTGTTTATCTGGCAGTAATCGTGTTGCGGGAAAACACGCGGATAAGAATCATCGGGGTTCACCGGTTCCACGGAGGGTGATTTTCTGTTTTTGGAAAGGTTGTTAACAACGGTCAAGCTATTCGATGGTGAAAGAAGCCGGTGTAAGGGGGACACGGAGTTTACTTGGAGCCTGTTTGTGTCACACTGTCATCAAAAGGAATCGAAATCGTTAATAACCGATACTGGTATGTATTAAGCAAATCCGACATACGCATTCTCGCAGATGGGAATAACGGCCTTAATAATTCTCATAATAGAGAATTATTTTCCCTCTGTGCATACGAAGGGCGATTCATAATGTCTCAACACGCTAGCAGGAGACAGAAGTGGCCTTCTTTCACAGTGTTTAAATATGTGGTATTATTATTGCCTTCCAACAATAAGGTACTGCTGCCCGTTGTTAATCATGATAGGGTAAGTATATGAAGAGAAATTCAGCTATTATCATCTTTTTTACTGTATTCGTTCTGGTTCTCGGCATCGTTCTGGCAGGAATCCTGAGTAACGGGCAGCCGATACGGTACAATCATGAGAAGCACATCCAGCAAGCGGATTTAGAATGTCTTGATTGCCATAAGAACGTTGAAACCAGCGCACGGGCATCAATTCCCAACATTGAAACATGCAGTGAATGCCATGACGATCCGGAAGACGAAAACGAAGAAATACGGAAAGTGGCAAGCTACGTGGAAGAGGGCAAACGCATCCCGTGGAAACAGGTGAACGTTGTACCTGATTACGCGTTTTTCTCTCATCGAAGACATGTCGTCCTGGCTGAAATTACGTGTGAAACATGTCACGGTAATGTTTCTTCGATGGCCACGCCGTTTTCCGAACCGTACCAGGAAATCAACATGGACTGGTGCATGGATTGTCACGAGGAACGCAAAGCTTCCTCGGACTGCTACGCATGCCATCGTTGATGGCGCCTTTCATCGTTATTCATGATAACCCAGGAAAATATTCATGGAACTGACTCGACGTGATTTCCTGAAATTGCTTGGGGTTACCTCCGCTGCTACAGCGGCAGGCGCCCTGGGTGCAAGTACGATTTACTCGGTGCCTGATCACATTTTCGAACGAGTGGTTACCGGTCCCAAGATTGAAACATGGAAGACTAGCGTTTGCACGATGTGCCCGGGGGGGTGTGGGGTCAACGTCCGACTTGTCGATTCCGTCCCTGTACGGGTCGTGGGAAATCCGCTGTATCCGATAAACAAGGGGGCAGTCTGCCCGATGGCGGAAGCTGCCGTCGAAGAATTGTTTCATCCAGACCGCATTCAAACACCGCTGAAGCGGGTCGGAAACCGAGGTGATCACAAGTGGGAAGCGATTTCGTGGGAGGAAGCTCTCCAGGTTCTATCTTCCCGGGTTTCGACACTGATCAAGAATAAGGCGAGTGAGCGATTCGTCCTGGTGACACGAGATGACAATACGGCCGAGCTTGATTTTATCAGGAAATTCATGGAAGTGACAGGAAGCCCGAACCTCATCATAGAAAATCAAATGAAATTTGGGGTTCTCCCCGTCTTCCTGTCCCAGGGGATGTGGGAAGCGCCCGCTTTTGACCTCGCCAATGCGGATTATATCCTCAATTTCGGCGCGAATGTCCTTGATGATGCTCCGTCTCCCATTCATTACAACCAGCTTTACGCGCACCATCGCGATCGCGGCCCCGGTCATCAACTGCGGATCGTTCATGTCGATTCGTTCATGTCGAGAACGGCCGTGAAATCATCGGAATGGGTGCCGATCAATCCCGGGACTATGGCGGCGTTTGCGCTTGGATTGGCCCACGTCATTATTCGAGATGGGACATACGACAAGCAGTTCATCAATAAGCACGCGTTCGGTTTTTCCCGATGGAAGGATGAGAAAGGATCATGGCACGAAGGGTTCAAGAGTGTGGCGCTGGGAAAATATTACCCCGAGAAAGTCGAGGAAATGACGGGCGTACCGGCGCAGAAAGTCGTCCAGATCGCACGGGATTTCGCTGCGTCGAAATCGGCAGTTGCCATGTTCGGCGGGCAGGCGTCGAAAAGCACCAATGGTTTTTATACACAG
>JALUUP010000233.1 GCA_027021285.1 Bacteroidota bacterium
ACAACAGCGCCGTGCCGCGAATACAGAAATGCACCATGTGCTGGGAACGGCAACAGAAGGGCGAGATCCCGGCGTGCGTCGAAAACTGCCCCGAGGAAGCGCTGACATTCGGGAAACGGCGCGACCTGCTTGAAATCGCCAGGCAGAGAATCTACGACGAACCGGACAAGTACGTCCATCACATCTATGGCGAACACGAAGCGGGCGGCACCGGATACCTCTACCTGGCCGGCGTGCCGTTCGAGAAACTCGGGTTCAAAACCGACGTCGGAACGACACCGTACCCGGAAATGACGAAGGAATTCCTGTACAGCGTACCGGTTGTCCTGCTTCTTTGGCCCGCGTTCCTGCTCTCGTTGTCCAACGCGACAAAGAGGGAAAATGACCACGAAAGAACGATACAAGGAATAATCAACGAGGTTGGAAATGAATGACAACACCAACATCTCTTCGCCGTCAACATCCGGAACCCGCGGCGTGCTCCGGTTCCTGCTCGGCGAACTGAAGCCGAAAGGGAAAATGCTGACGTTGTTCAATGTCATCTCAATTCCCGTCATGATCCTGGGCGCGGCGCTCCTGGTCGTCAGGTTCACGAAAGGCCTCGGCTCGATCACCAACCTCTCCCAGGATTTCCCCTGGGGGCTGTGGATCGGCTTCGACGTGGTCACGGGGGTCGCTTTCGCCGGGGGAGCGTACGTCCTGACGTTCATGGTTTACATTCTTCGCTTGGAAAAATACCATCCCATCGTCCGGGTGACCATTCTCAACGGGTTGCTTGCCTACATCTTTTACGCTGGCGCCCTCCTGCTGGACCTCGGACGACCCTGGAACGTGATCAACCCGATTATCGGGAAGTCGTTCGGAGTCAGCTCCGTTCTGTTCCTGGTGGCGTGGCACTTCCTGCTCTACATGCTCAGCGAGCTTATCGAGTTCTCCCCCGCTGTCGCCGAATGGCTGGGTATGAAACGACTCAGGAAGATCCTCAACGCCATGACGCTGGGCGCCGTGATCTTCGGCATTACGCTTTCCACCCTGCACCAGTCCGGCCTGGGGGCGCTCTACCTGATGGCCAAAGGTAAAATCCACCCGCTGTGGTACTCGGAGTTCATTCCCATTCTCTTTTTCGTCTCCAGCATTTTCGCCGGACTTTCCATGGTGATCGTCGAGGGAAGCATCAGCCACAAGGTGTTCACGAACAGGTTGAGTTCCAGGCTCAAGCGGTCGCACAACGACATCTTGATCGGGCTGTCCCGGATTTGCGCGGGAACCATGTTCGTTTACCTGTTCCTGAAAATCCTGGTTTTCATCCACGGGCAACACTGGTCGCTCATCAACACGCCCATGGGTTACTGGTTCCTGCTGGAGGTCATCGGGTTCGTCATGGTACCATGCGCTGCGTTTCTCTACGCGGTCAGGAAAAGAAACCTCGTGGCGGTGCGCGTCGCGTCCGTCATGGCCTTGATCGGCATCATCCTGAACAGGCTCAACGTATCGGTGATCGCGTTCAAATGGAATGCTCCCGTCCACTACGTTCCGAGCTGGATGGAGATCGAAGTCACGCTTGCCATCATCTTCGCCGAGATCTGGGTGTTCCGCTGGATCGTCAACCGGATGCCGGTGCTTAACGATCCTCCCGCCTGGGCGCGCTCCCGGACGAACGGTGAAACCAAGAACGTGCCACATCAAAAAAAGGAGGTCTTGCAGCCATGGGATACCTGATCTACACGGACATTTTCGCCACCAAAGGTATCGAATACCTGCTGGTCATTGGTTTTCTCATTGCTTTGATCTTGTTCTGGAGACTGTTGCGCGGCAGCGAGATCGTCCCGGAATCAGGTTCCTACGCACCGGGATGGTTCCTGGTGCCCGAAGGTTTGTACTTCCACCAGGGACATACATGGGCAAAGCCGGAACGCGACGGCATCGTCACGGTCGGCATGGATGATTTCGCCCAGAAGCTGGTCGGCAAACCGGCGGCGCTCGCCTTGCCCCGCGTCGGTGAAGTCCTGGAACAGGCGAAAAGCGCGTGGAAAGTAGAGGTCGATGGAAAAACGATCGAGATGCTTTCTCCCGTACAGGGCGAGGTTGTTGCCGTAAACGAAGAAGTCGCAAAGCGCCCGGATATGATCAACGCCGATCCGTATCAAAAAGGATGGCTGCTCAAGTTGAAGGACCGGCGGCTGAACGCGGATTTGAAGAATCTGCTTTCCGGGAAACTCGCGCGGGCGTGGATGGAAGACGTCGAGAGCGCCTTGCGGGAACGGATCTACGGCGACCTCAGCGCGGCTTTGCCGGACGGCGGCGTTCCCGTATCCGGTATAGCGCGGAGTCTTGACCCTGAAAACTGGGACCAGGTTGCCAGGGAATTTCTTCTCACTGATAACTGAACGCGCGCAACGATCATGACCCGTCGATACGGACACGAGTGCATCTGGGAAAAGGTTTATGGAAGGCCGAACGAGTATTGCCGGTTGTTCGACTACGAATGCATGAACTGCCGGTTCAGCGCTGAACAGCGGCGTGAAGAGCACGCAACCGACCGGTCGTTTGAG
>JALUUP010000234.1 GCA_027021285.1 Bacteroidota bacterium
ATGTCACAGGCGCCGAACCCGTCAGGTTGAGAGCACAATGCGATGTAAAGTTCCCGGCCATCCGGAGTAATACTGATGGCGCCCTGGGATTCCGGAGTGTTCACAAGTTCACTGAGATATTGTGGTTTCTCCCAATCCGTACCGATGTGATTGACCCGGTACACATCATCACCATAATCGAGTAACTTGGGATTCGGCCGACGGGAGGTAAAAAAGAGGGTCCCGTTTGCCGTTACTGCGGGCGCGTAATCATTGAAAGCGGAGTTAACCGTCTGACCGAGATTCTCGACCGTTCCGGTTGTCGTAACTGCTAAATCTTCAGAACTCCCGGAGCAACCAGTGAAAACCACCAACGTGATGGCAACAACAACCGAAACAGCTAATAACTGCTTAATCATATTGTTTACATTCCTCGAAAAACTGTCTGATGAGAGCGATGAAATAATAACCATTGACAGAAATACGGTGTTAGGTTTAAAATGCCTCGTATTTGATCCCTACCGAAATGCGAACAGTCATCACCTTCCAATCCACGACTTCGCGGGTAGTATATTTTGTCGCTTTTGCAATCCGCGTGATTGGATAACTGACCATGATCTCGGGCGAGAGGAACAAGCGTGGAGCCAGCATGTAATCGTATCCCCCTCCGATCGCGCCCTCCAGCCGGTAATTCGTGTAATCTGACATCAAATCCAAATCACTGATGGCTTTTTGAGCGACAACGCGCTCCGTGTTTCCGTCTTCTATGAAGGTCAACTCCGAAGTCTCAATGAATTGCCTATGCTCGATTTCATTGGAAAGATTGAGGCCGACAGTTGGACCCAGGAAAATATACCATCGCGCGAGTCGCGGCTGCCAGCGTCCAAACAGGCCCACAGTGCCATATGCGAGACTGACACTCGCTCGTTCCGTGTAACGCACATCCCGGATAATCACCTGACCACCTACCTTGATCGGTGTCTCGATATCCCTCTCAAATGATTCCGTTGTGTGCTTGTCATCGTATAACACCTTCAGTATCAGACCCCACGATCGATTAAATGCATATGTAACATCACCGCCAATGGCAAGACCCCAGTTCGCCAGACTCCACCCAGGCTCGAAGGTGCATTCGCAGGTTGCGGAAAATGCCCCGAGATTGTGGTTGTAGTTCGCTCCCAGAAATCCCGAAACGTACACGGAGCTCATGCCGGGCAGATGGATGGTTTCACCCCCCGGTGGCAGGGGCGCCGGACCGCGCGGATTGAAGGGATTGCTCGGGGAGTTGACGTCAGCACGCCACTGGGAGAAAGCCAAAGTGCTGAACAATAAACAGACAGCCACCGTCAGTGACGATCGCAGAATCAATTGTTTCATTGCAAATCCTGGTATCAATTAACGATAAGAATTTTCAACTGGTTGTGGCGGATTGCCCAATCCACCAATGTGTCCAAATACGGGCAACGTTGTTTCTACTTTACTATTATGTAATTGAGAGCGGTTTGTCGTGGAAATTAATCAGAATTCTTTGCATCCTCAAGCTTTCCACCAAATCTATTGAAATATATACAAAAGATTAAAGCAATGTCAAGCCATATCCCTCGCATGTCCGATTTTTACTTCCTTTCATTTTGATCCTCTATTCGATGCCGGGTAAGACAAATCACCTGCGCCGTGTTGCTATTTCCAGAAGGGCCTGCGTGCTGTTTCCCCGGTATTCAGGGTAGTACATGAGTGATGAGACGGTCGGCGCCGCGGTGTAACGACCCGGTATGTACGCCCGAACGATGTACTGAAGCGTATACGATCCGGGCTGAAACCTGCGAAAAAAGTACGCTACTTTTTCTTCCCTGATTTCACGCTGGTCCCACCACCGGCTCATACGACGCTTTATTTTTCCCGCCGGATCGATCATTCGGTAGCCGGAAATAGATCGCAGAACTTCAACGCCGCCCGGAAGGGGATCTTCAACCATAACGTATTCCTGTTCCCCGTCGGATTTGATTCGGAGTTTGACCAGAACCAAATCCCCAACTGTTACTTGTCTCTGAAGTCGCCGTGATCGATAGTAAACAGCACCGTCGATAGAGACAGGTTCAAGCAGGTAGTACGCGCGTTCCACCTGGAACCCCTTCGAACGCGCTCGTATAGGTTCCTCCCTGCTATAGTGCTGTAAACGAGTGGTTATGTACACGCTGCCAGGTCCATCCTTCGTGATACCTACGACGTTTTCCCCTTTTTTCAAAAGACTGTTATCGATTACCAGCGGCTCGGATTGGTTGTAAATGTCCTTCGCCTCTACATCTTTTGACAAAACAGGGGAGCCGTTGACGGAAATCGCCAATCGGTAATCCGGTTTCAATTCCGGAAAAGCGAGCAGGTAAACCGTCACCGCCGATATCACGGTTGACGTCTGCCGGGTGGAATGCCATCCGTTCCCGTCACGATGCGCCATGAGCCATCGTATCGACTTTAAAATAGCCTCGCGGTACGTTTTTGGCTTGAGCAACGTCAGAGCCTTCACGACATACGCTGTCGTTTCGATAGGGTCATCCTGCCAGTTATAGCGCCACGACTTCCCCTTCCAGTATATCCCCGTTTGGTCCGGAACCTTGTTGTTCCAAACGGATGTCAACAGCCGGTATGCCTCGGCTTTCAAACCCATACCGGAATATGCCAGGGAGTATAATGCGAGAGCACAGTTGTTCAAGTTCGAGGGATTGCGCGAAACCAGTGTCTCCGACAGCATCCTCCACCGCTCCGCGGTGAAAAATTCCCTGCACATGCTGGCAACATACCACAGGTAGGCCTCGGTCCCCGGATCCAGACCCTCCTTCTGCAACCATCCGGTGACGGCAGCCACCCCCCGGTTCAATATCCTGGAATCCACACCGTACCCATTCCGTTTCGCCAGCAACATCCCGTAAACAACGTATCCCGTCATGTACGGATCGCTCCTGTCATTCTTCCACCAACCCCAACCTCCATCGTAATGCTGGAATCCGTACAACCGTCCCAGCCCGGAGCGCACCATTTCGGGTAATGTCTCAACAGTCTTGTTCGACAGCGAAACATCCAGCCGCCGGTATGCACCAGCAACCAGAATCGTAGGCAGAAACCTGCTCATGGTTTGTTCGACACAGCCGTACGGATATCCAACAAGGTCGTCGAGAGCAAGAAGAAGCGACGAAGCAACAGACGGTGAATACCCGATGGTCAACGTCGCGGTTTCCAACCGCGCATTGCTCGGAAGTGTCAGAACCATCGTATGCGAGGCATGTTCGCCGCGTTCCTCGTAAGAGCTCGCCTTGACCACTTGTATTCCTTTTGGAAGAACGGGAATCGACACTTCCATTCCATCCGACGCACCGGCGGTTTGCGCCGTGACCGTGAGTCGGGCATCGCCAAGTTTTCCAGCCGTGACCTGCCAGTCGATGCGTCTAATACCGTTTGCCGGTATGATCACGGTGCGCTTTTCCCCGGCGACCCTGACATTCGAACCCTCCAACTTCACGGAGACGTTCTTGTCAGATTCCAGGTAATTATGCACGGTGGTGGCGATCGTGACATTATCCCCTTCGCGAAACACGCGCGGCGTCTCAAGGCGGACGAGAAAATCCTTGCGCGTTATCGATTTTCCGGTACCGGCGCCCACCCTCGTGTCAGGTGTAACCGCCCTCACCGTCGCTCTCCACGATGTCAGGTTATCCGGGTACTTGACACGAACACGGGCTTTGCCATCTGAATCCGTGCGGACTTGGGGCAACCACAGGATCATGTCGCGAAAATCCTTTCGCACGGAGGGTTCCTGGAACATGTCGCCCTTTACGTCTCCAAACGCCAGTCGCTCTCGCCACATGGGGTCTCCTTCCTCCCGAGCGAATGGATCCCGCATGGCGGTTCGCGCCGCGCCCGCCCTGATGATCTCTCCGCGAAAGTAAAAATATGTACTGCTCGAGGTCTCGACCCCGTTCCAGCGCAAGGGGTAGAACGCCTTTTCAATCGCGATGGTTCGCTCGGGATACAGCGCATATAACGCTTCGTCCACCACACCGACGGATATTTCCGCGTCGGCCACGGAGCGCCCGCGGAAATCAGTTACACGCACTTCAATAGTACCCGTCGCGCCGGGTTCATATTGACGCCGATCGCTTTCGACCGATACGCGGAGAAATTTTTCCCGGGGCAGAACGAGCACCTTCTTCGATCTCTGGTAAAACTGGTCGTTCCACATTCCCGCCACGGTAAGAAACGTGTTTGGCTCGCTGGATTCAGTGATATCAAAATCAATGACGCGCGATGTGGTCGCGAAATGATACGTCCTGATATCCTGGATATCGTCCGCTTCCATCGCTATCAGGACATCCATGCCCGGCTCTGGAACAGTAACAAGAGCGTGCATGGTCTCACCGGCTTCATACGAATCCTTGTCCGGAATAATCGTGATACCTTCGCGTTTCCCCCCGTCCCACCAGGCTGGAAGATCATCCTCCGTCACATAGATGCTGGTTTCCTCCCGGATGCGATTCCCCCGGGAATCCTTCGCCCACACTTCCAGTAAATAACTCCCTGGCTTCGACGACCGGAACTCGTGCTTCGCGTTGCCGTCACTGCCGGTACGCCCAGACACCTTGTTCACCAGTTCCTCCTTACGGAAGTAGCGGTATTTTTTCCCGTTTCCCGTTCCTGTCTCGCGTCGTTCCCACCAGTACCGAACAACCTTGACCTCGTACGGGGCAGAAACGGGTTTCCCCTCGAACGATGTTGTTTCCACGTGAAGCGTGAACGTCTCCCCCGATTGTACTACCCAATTTTCCGTGTGAACGGCCAGCGCGAACAGGCCTCTTGTCACCAATGCGCTCGCGCTGCCACTCACGGCACGACGACTGGCATCTTCGACGTTTGCCTGAATGCTGTAAACATAATCGAATTGCGCCAGATCGGCCGGGTCGCCGCCCGGCACGACAAAGGCCCACTCTCCCTTGTCATCCAGCGTCCCCGTTCCGCTCGCAACCATCACCCGGCGATACATGCTGTACATTTCCTCGTCTTCTGCGAAATACATCTCGAATTCCGTCCCTTTCCACCACGGTTTGTAATAGCGCGAGCGAAAGACGAAGTACTCGACCCTCCCGCCAGTGACCGGACTCCCAAAGAAATACGTGCTTCGAATACGTGCGCGGATGGAATCCCCCCGTGCATAGCGTTTCTTGTCCAGGGTAACCGTAACCTCGTATTCAGGTTTCTTGTATTCCTCGACCTTGAAACTCTGGGAATACTCACGGTCTTCAAGTACGACCGCCACCGCATACGATCCAAGCGGCGGCTCTTCGCCCAACTTGAACGCGCCGTGCAAGGTCCCCAAGGCATTCGTGGTCAGGGTATCGCGAAAAATTTCCGCATAGCGTGAATCATAAATTTTCACCTCGACGGGAACGTCCGCCACGGGTTCCATCCGCCCGCCGTCCGTAATCTTTCTGATAATGGATTTAAAGTACACGGTCTGCCCGGGACGATACGCGGGACGCTCCGTGTAATTCATGACACGGTATGGTGTACTGCCATACCATCCATAGAACGATGGATCGGAAATGATGAATTGCCTGTCCTGAAAACCGAGAATCAAAGCGTCGGAGCCTTCCCACCACATCAATTCATCATCCCGGTTGACGCGAAATTCAGTCGAGAACATCCCGTCCGTGGTGTACCCGGAGGCATGCAGCTCCTGGTTCCGGTACACGTACAGAGGGAAATCGTCCACCTTTTCTCCCGTCCTGCGCTCCGCGACAAAACACACAAGCCTTGACTTGGATCGCTTGGTCACCAGACCGTATCTCGATACGATGACAACCGTGTAAGCAATCATATCCCGCGCGTTTCCTTCCACCAGGTAAACACCTTCGCCCGGCAGGTTGACATCGAGACTGTGATATCCCCAACGGTACGACGCGGGCGGTATTTCAGCATTCCACTCTTTAACGACCGGGAAATCCTTCAACTCTTCGGGGCGGTGAACACCGCGGGCCTTTTTCTTGATCATCTCTTTACGAAGCGAGGGCAGACCGGTGATGCTCAACAGCGTGCGACGCGCTTCCCCCTTCGTTACAGAGCGGATCGCCACGCGTGTATCCTGGGCTAGTTTTTTCATTCCCAGTTTCATAATGTCGAAAACGTTTGAGCGGTTGAGCCCGTTGATCCTTGGCGAATGGGGGTCTTCCTGCGACTTGAAGAACGCGACCGGATCCGCGATACGATACACCCTCATGTGCAGCGTTCCATGAAAGCGATAGCTCTGTACGTTGATCCGCGCTTCCTTGCCCGGGTAAACAATCTCCGAGGAAGAAAGGGAAAAATTGTATTCATCGCTTCCAGCCCCTCCCAACACGAACACCAGGACCACGGAAATTGAAAGAAACAAAAACGAAGAAACGGTTTTCATGATTCAACCTTACAGGTTGGAAGAAAAAGGTTGTTAATTCTGATCGGTGTTGCTCCGCACCCTTGCTTCTGCATCAGGTCCGGACGATTTCGACACATGATACCGGTTACAGACATCAGTATTCACAAAACCCGTGTTATTTCGGTTTCGTGGCGCAACGGGTAAACCACAGTTTTTCACTTATCCGCCAGATTTTCTGGCAGGGAAACACGTTGTCATACAGAACCTTGCCCAGGATAACGGAATCGACGCGTTGATCCTTGCATTCCTGCAATGCTTTCAAATCGAGGTAGTCCCGGACGGTGTTGTCCACGGTGATGCAGAGACCGGAAGCTTTCGCCAGGTCGGATAACTCGTCGATCGAAGGCCCGCTCCGTTCGGATATTCGGGTTAAATCCCGGTACACGACCCTCAGGATTCCCAGCTCGGCAAACATCTCCATCTGTTCCCGCGCAGTGCGCGCCGTCGGCATCGTCCCACCTTCGATAACCACGAATCCATCTTTCACATCCATTGTTCCAATGATACGGTGGTGGCCGAAATCCGTTATCAGTTTCTGAAAAACGGGCGGGTCTTCATACGCCAGCGTTCCCACCAGAATACGGTATACGCCCAGTTCCACGAGTGCATGCCGGGCCTCGTCGTAGGAACTGAACATGGCGGCCAACTCGACCGGGATGTCGATAGCCCGGACGATGTCCCGAATGACATCGTCATTGCAGGTAGGGCATCCATGAAGAGCGTCAAGATCCTCGACGTGAAGAACCTTTGCGTTTTCGGTTCGCCACAGTTTGGCGATTTCAACGGGGTTTCGTGAATAGAATTCTTCCGTTCCCGTTTCCCCGCAGACATGGCACGTGCATAACCGGTTCTGAATTGGTATGGAAGGTATGATCAGCATGGGTCGCAGGCAAAATGTGGCGCGGCAAGATCACTCTGATGTCGTCGAAAGGCGTCGAACACAGGCTGCCCCGGCATTGAAAGGATACGATTATTGAATTTCCTTCACTTCTGTCGATATTTTCGCGGTCTGCGTCATGTAGAAATCGCTGAATTGATTATTGGTGGCTTCCTTGAGCTCCTGTGGTATTTCAACGAAAACTTTCAGGTTGAGGTTCTGGTGGAGGCTGCGGGAAACGGCCCGGTGTTTATCCATGTCGAAGAATGCCGTACCCCCGCCCGTGACATGGTATTCCCGGACCTCAGCATTTCCTTGTCCCGTTTCGATGATTTTCGGACCTGCGTACTTCGATTTCATCGTCATCGTGATCTTTTCCATTCTCGTTCCGCCGTCATCGACGCGACCCGCGAGTCGATAGATCGCGTGATGTTGGACCTGGAGATATCCAAGCATGGCATCCTGCGTGATGGACCAGCTCGAATCAACCGTAACCGGTTTGTCGTGCAGTTTTTGGAAAATCAATTGTAACGTACCCTTGAGGACATTCCGAGCGTAATCGTCGCGGATTTTCATCTTGGTCTCCAGCTTCGTTCGCGCGGCGTCCGTTCCCAGAAGCTCGTTTTCGATCCCCTCCAATCCCCAAATCGAATCGATCGAACCGACGGAAGAAACCTTGATGAAAAACGGGTGATGCAATGCTGCGGTGAACTGCGCCAGCATACCCTTGCGACTCGAATCGGCTGCATTCTCGGAATCATAACTCAATTCCTGTGCGCCGGTCTGGGTCGTTACGAATTTTCCGGAATACTTCACGCGGGTTATTTCGCCCTCCAGAACTTGCCCGGATTTCGGAGTAAATGTAAACCAGTACTCGACCAGGGTCTTTCCCCCCTGCCCGATGGTATCTCTCTTCTGCTCCATCTCTTCCGCGTGTCGCATGTAGAATCGAAATGCCTTTCCAGGGGTGAACCTGTATTGCAGTAACACGGGCTCATCAACATGTTCATCGGCGACGGATACCACTCTCCCTGTGCTATCCACGGTCGGGGAATACGTACCTGTATCCGTCTTCGAACCATTCTCTTTCCCCGAATTACCACAGGAAAAAAGAAGCAGGGATAGAGCGAAGGGTAAAAACGAGCGACTTGTAAGACTCATGCTGGTCGATCCTGATATTAATAAAGATAATAGCTTTTGCTGCGATCATGAAAGCGCGACGATACGCGATTCCACCGGGCCAAAATATCGTCCACGGCCGTCCCGGATCGCAACCTTTCTGCCAGGTCCTTCTCCCCAACAAGATAATCAAAATGCTTTGTCTTCGTAATCTCAACCGACCTGAAATGAAAAAACGTCGCCATCAAACTCAATGCGAGACGCATGGGATCGTACTTCGTCCGATCCGTGATCGTTATCGAGACACCCTGGCAGACTTGTCCTTCAAACTTGGGATTCATGGCGCCGGTTCGCCGCTTTGGAACGAAACTTACGGGTATGACGGTCACCCCTGCTACACTGTATCGCTGGAATCGCGTTACCACGGAATCCGCTGACAGGAACGGCGCTCCGATCAACGCGAACGGATAATCCGTGCCACGCCCCTCGGAGATGTTCGTTCCCTCGAAGTAACAGGTGGCCGGATAAACAAGCATTGTTTCGATACGTGGAATGTTGGGAGAAGGAGGAATCCATGCGAGCCCCGTTTCCGAAAAGGACATCGCGCGCGACCATCCGCGCATACGAACCACCGTCAGTTTCGGCGCGCGCCGAAAAACCAGCCATTTTTCACTCACAGCCATCCGCGCCAATTCCCCCAGGGTCATCCCGTGCAGAATGGGGACGGGCATCATGCCGACGAACGATTTCAGGTCTGGGTCGAGCATTGGTCCCCGCGCGCCCAGAAAGGCCAGCGGATTCGGACGGTCGCAGACAAGAAATTCTACCGAGTTGTCGGCCGCCGCTTGCAGGCTCAATAACATGGTGCTGGCATACGTGTAAAACCTGACTCCCACGTCCTGCATGTCGAAAATCAGGATATCGATTTCGTAAAGGTCTTCCCGCCGCGGGGCGCGTTGATTTCCGTACAGCGATACCACTGGAATACCCATGATGCGTTCGCGCTCTCCGACCCTTTCCCCGGCTGAAAACGTGCCTGAAAAACCATGTTCCGGCGTGAATATCTTGCGCAGTTGAAATTCCTTTCGACCGGCGAGATGTTCTATGAGGTGGCGACCGTCGGAACATACGGCGCTGCGATTGGTCACGAGACCGACGCGTTTGCCTTTCAGCAAATGAAGCGAGTCGGTGACCAAAACATCCGCGCCTGATAGAACGGGAGCTTGTCCGCGTGAGTACGTTGGAAGCAGGAGCAGCACCGCCAATGTTACAAATACTGAAACCGTATGGACCGAATTTTTCATCATGTACCGGGAACGTATTCAGGGATGGGACGATACCTCAACCCTTCGTTTCAGAAAAAGGCACCAGGCCGCTAAACTCATCCCATCCCATATTGTTCCATCCGCAATCCTGGCGTTTACATCATCTCGCGTCTGCGCTACGCACTCGAACTCCTCCATGGCATCGGGCCGCGAATCCCCCGGTGTCAGTCCTTGGGCAAGATAAACCCGGCAGATTTCATCAGTGATACCGTTGAAAGGATTGAACGACCCCAACTGAACGAGCTTTTCCGCTGTGTACCCCGTCTCTTCTTTCAGTTCATTCCGTGCCGTTGTCACGGCGTCCACCCCTTCCTTCATTCCACCGGCGGGAAACTCGAGGCTGTCTCGCCTGTTGAGATAACGGTACTGTTTGACCATGACGACTCGACCGTCTTCCAACACGGGAATGATCATTGCCGATCCCGGTGTGGAGACGTAATGGTATTCACCTTCGTAACCCGAGGAAAGCCGGTAGCGATCCAGGCAATACGACCACCAGGGATTCCTCCAGCGAATCACCGTCGAAAGTCGCTTCCACCGGGCCAGCGCCATCAGCGAATCAGCGAAACGATTTCCCGGCCAGAGAAGAAATAGCTGATTTCCTTGTCGGCACTCTCGGGCGAATCCGAGCCATGAATGATGTTTTGTTCCTTGCTTTCGGCGTACAACTTTCGCAATGTCCCTTCGTCCGCTTCACGCGGGTCGGTGGCTCCCATCAGCGTACGGAGATCGGCAATCGCGTTCTCCTTTTCCAGAATGATGGGGATACACGGCCCGGAAGACATGTACACCACGAGATCGGTGAAGAAATGCTTGTCGCGATGAACGTCGTAAAAACCACCCGCGGTGTCGGGTGTGAGGCTGATCATTTTCATGCCGACGATCGTGAATCCGGCATCGATAATATGCTGAAGAACTTTCCCCGTCAGGTTCTTCCTGACGCAATCGGGTTTCAGAATTGCAAGTGTTCTTTCCACGTGTTACTTCCTTGATTTCAAATATGCGATGTTGAACATAGATTCATGAATCTTCAATTTGTGGATATTCACCCGAATATAAAAGCCGAGTCCCCGAGCCCCGAACCAGACGCCGCTATTCTCGACGCGGAATGCTCACGGTATACGGAGGACGGTACGCGTGGCGGTTTTTCCTCCCGCACGCACCAGTACCCTGATTACACGGGGGAAGTTTCCAGCATCGAACCTGATCAAGTGATTTCCCTGTAAACGCATCCCGAGGTTGCGTTCGAGGAGAATCCTTCCCAGAACATCCGTGAGGTGGATCGAAACGAACGTGGGTTTTTCAAGGTCAATTGCAACCGTGAATCCCCTGGAAAACGGATTCGGGAATACCGGCCGAAGATGAAAATCCGACGCTCCGGGAAGCCGCGTTCCCGCGGGGCGGGCTAATGAAATATCCGCTACGATGGGAAAGTGATCCGACGCCGTCCGTGAATCATCGATCCAGACTCCCGTTCGTTTGAGTTCATCCGGGGGCAGGTCGGCCGAGGAAAAGACATAGGCGTGGGGAACGTCGAGCACGCTTCCGCTGTAGAGAACGTAATCCAATCGACCCGGCAGGTAATTGCTCGGCTCGTTATGCCACGTGAACGTGAACAAGCTGTTCACGTGCCTGGGATTGAGGTCCTCGAGACCGCTGCCATCCCAATCGGGTGAAGCATCGGGCCCGAATTCGGCATTG
>JALUUP010000235.1 GCA_027021285.1 Bacteroidota bacterium
AATGATTTTATCGATCAGCTTCCGCAGAATTAATGGACGATTGAGAGGGATGTTACCAGAATGATACCTCGTCTTGCTCGTCGATATGCCTCCGCGCTCTACGCCTCGGCTCAGGAAGCCGATATCCTGGATGTGTTCCTGTCCGATCTCCAGTCCTTGAAATCGATGATGGTACGCTCGCGCGACCTCGCCCTCTTTTTCCACAGTCCTGTCATTTCACCGGAGAAGAAAAAAGCCGCGATCGAAGCGTTGTTCGATGGGATCCTATCCGCATTTACCGTTAAAGTGCTGATCTATCTCGCGGACAAGGGGAGAGAGAATAAACTCGAGGTGATCGTGGAAGCCATCATGGGCCTTCATCGCGAAGCTCTCGGTGTCGAACTTGGGCGCGTGGAAACAACCGTGAGCCTTGATACGGAAATGCGGCAACGTATCGAGCGCGTCTTGTCGCATACCCGCAAGAAGACGGTACAATGTTCGTATAGTCAGACACCGCAAATTATTGGCGGGATTGTTATCCGGGTGGGTGATACTGTCTATGATGGAAGTGTTTCCCGCCAGTTGGAGCTCATCCGCCGTCAACTGGTGGAAGGTACGACATCGTAATTCATAAGACGTTATGATAATGATTTAGAAAAGGCAATTATCTATGGCAGAACTGAAACCTGACGAAATATCGGCAATACTTCGTAAGCAGCTATCCGGTTTCGACCGGGAAATCGACATCTACGAAGTCGGAACCGTCTTGGAAGTCGGTGACGGGGTGGCCCGCGTTTATGGGTTGACCAACGTTATGGCCAGCGAGCTCGTGGAATTCCCCAATGGGCTGTTCGGCATGGCGCTCAACCTCGAGGAAGACAATGTCGGGTGCATTCTTTTTGGCGAAGACACGGGAGTAAAGGAAGGTGATACCGTCAAGAGAACCGGGCGGGTTGCTTCTTTCCCGGTGGGTGAAACCCTGCTTGGGCGCGTCGTGAATCCCCTCGGACAACCCATTGACGGACTCGGTACCGTCGAATTTGAAAAATACATGCCTATCGAACGGAAAGCGCTGGGTGTCATTGAACGGCAGCCGGTAAAAGAGCCCCTGCAAACCGGTCTCAAGGCCATTGATGCCATGACGCCGATCGGACGCGGACAGCGCGAGTTGATCATCGGAGACAGGCAGACTGGAAAAACCGCAATCGCTGTTGACACGATCATCAATCAGAAATTCACGCACACGGAAAAAGCAAAGGAATACGGTATCGAACCGGTGTATTGTATCTATGTGGCCATCGGGCAAAAAGGTTCGACCGTAGCCCAGGTTGTTGCGAAATTGAAGGAAACGGGAGCAATGGATTATACAACCGTCGTTGTCGCCAATGCATCTGATCCTGCTCCCCTGCAGTTTATCGCCCCGTATTCCGGGGCCACTCTTGGCGAGTATTTCCGGGACGGCGGACGGCACGCGGTAGTGATTTACGACGACTTGACCAAGCAGGCTCAGGCCTACAGGCAGGTGTCGCTGCTTCTTCGACGCCCACCTGGTCGCGAAGCGTATCCCGGCGATGTCTTCTACTTGCATTCGCGCTTGCTGGAGCGGGCTTCCAAGCTTAGTGACGAGCTGGGCGGAGGAAGTCTTACCGCCTTGCCGATCATCGAGACGCAGGCGAATGACGTGTCCGCGTACATTCCCACGAACGTCATCTCCATCACCGATGGCCAGATATATCTCGAATCGAACCTCTTCAACGCGGGGGTGCGTCCCGCCATCAACGTGGGCATCTCGGTTTCCCGTGTCGGGGGCAACGCCCAAATCAAGGCAATGAAGAAAGTCGCGGGTTCCTTGCGTCTGGACCTCGCTCAATACAGGGAATTGGAAGCGTTCGCCAAATTCGGTTCCGATCTCGATAAGAGCACTCAGCAACAACTCCTTCGCGGGTCCCGGCTGGTTGAATTGTTGAAGCAAAATCAATACGAACCAATGCCTGTTGAGCTCCAGGTCGTGTCGATCTATGCGGGTGTCAATGGTTATCTTGACAAAGTGCCGTTGGAAGACGTGTATCGTTTCGAACGCGAATTCCATGACTTGTTGAAATCGCGTCATCCACAGCTGCTTGAAAAGATCGCCATTGAGAGAACGATCACCGATGCGGCGGAGGAACAACTGAAGAATATCCTTGAAGAACTGGTGGGATCGTTTGCCGCCGAAGTGACTGCGTAACATGGCAACCCTGCGCGACATACGGCGGAGAATCCAGGGAGTTCAGAGCACGTCCAAGATCACCCAGGCGATGAAAATGGTTGCCGCCGCGAAACTTCGGCGCGCGCAGGAAGCAATCATCGCCGCCCGTCCGTTCGCCCGCGAGATCAAAGCACTCAGGCGTCACCTCATGTCCCAGGTCGATCGATCCCTGCTTCCGATCCTTGACGAGCGCCCGGACCAGCAATCGGTTTTGGTTATTCTCGTGACAGCCGATCGCGGGTTGTGCGGCGCGTTCAATACAAACCTCGTGCGTTTTACAACAGGCCTGGTAAAGAACGAGTACCGCGAGTTCTATG
>JALUUP010000236.1 GCA_027021285.1 Bacteroidota bacterium
GTTCCAGCATGGGCGGATCGGTGAAGGTCAGGGTGACGTTGCCTCCGGGAAGGTAGTCGGCCGTGGTCACGACGTCCTTTCCCTGCCGCCGGTCTTCGTACTGGACGGTCAGGTTAAGGCGGGTCAGGAGCAATTCGCTCCACCGGTTTTCGATCCAGAGAACTGGCAGGTAACGCGTGAACCTGCTCCAGGGATTCTCACCGTCGAGCACGCTGAACTGGAACGAGTACAGCGACCTGCTTCCCGGGCGGAAGTCCAGGCGCTGGATGAGATTCCGCCGGCGATCCTCCATTTCGGAGTCGATGTTCGAGACCGTGCTCCCCGACGCGCGCCCCTGGATGGTGTACAGCACTTCTGCCGACGGTTTCCACTCCACCTTCACTTCGTAGAGCCGTGAAACCGTGGACGTCGCCGCCGGACGGGGCAAGGAACGGAACAACGACGTAAACATCGATCTCGCGCCCGATGCCCCCCCGACGTAGGCGTTGGCATCGTGCCGGAAGTTCAGTTCGAACGTGAACGGTCTCAACGCATCGATGTACTGCCCGGGAAAGATCCTGGCGTTGACCTGCAGCGCTTCCCTGCTGTCCGCGTCCCAGTCGCCCGCATCGGCAAGATGGAACATGGTTCGAAGATCGTTGGTGTACCGCGCTCCCATCGAGAGCCCGGCGATGTGCTCGACGATGACGTCCGCGAAGAGTTTTTCCGTAGACAGGTACGGTCGATACCCACCCCATCCTTCGTCCCGTTCCTGGTAATCGCCCCGGTAGTAACTGTTGATCGTGAACATCGGCCGCGGCGCGAGGTCGGCACGCAGGTAGTAGTTGGTCGTAACGAACTCATGCTGCAATCCCGTCGGAAGGTATCGCTTCTCCCGCGCGTAACGCGCGTACGATGTGATAACGACCGATGAAAACCCCATCCAATCCAGCACGGGCCGCGAGGCGACGTACTGCAAATCGCCGCGTACCCCCCGGCGCTGGTTCGTGGAATCGCGCACGTGATCGAATATACGTTCTCCCCGGATCGTGATCGAGGGCAGGCCGGGATCGAACCACATCACGCCGACATCCGAGAACTCGTCCGAGGCCGAGGAGCCGTTCGTCGTATCCGAACCTGTTCTGCGCTTCCAGTCGGCGAAAACGCGAAGCGTGGGCGTGATGTCGTATTCACCGCGCAGACTTGTTTCATCACGAAGCGTACCGAAAGGAAACCAGCGACGAAACACCTCGGTGTAGAGATCGTCCTGCCGACGCGCCCGCATCGTGAACCTGGCGTTGGGCGAACTGGCGGAAAGCAACACCCCGTACGCCATACCGGCCCCGTTACCGCCGGTCGTTCGGGAAACTTCGGGCAGTACACGAATGTCCAAATCCTCCGTGCGATACCGCGCTTCGACCTGGCCGTTAACGAACCAAACGTCCGGAGCCGACCCGCCGGTGTCTTCCCTTCCCTCGTTGAAGCGCCCGGCCGTCAACGAAACCTGGGAATAATCGGAAGGTGAAATCACGGCGGAAACGTGGCCGTACCGCTCGTCCACCCGGTGGCGCGTGTACTCGTAGTTGATCTCGATCCGGCTGTCGTCGTTTATGACCCCGTCCCGCGTGAAGAGCAGGAAGCCGCTCGTATAATCCAGCACGTAATCGTCACCGGCCCGCGCCGGGATTCCGTCCACCAGGATCTGCTCCGAGCCTCGCACAATACGGTCGTGGGAAAGCACGAAACCGCTGCTCATCGACTCGTACCGAACCAGGATCGTAACGTCCGAAACGGCGGAATCGCCATACACGTGCGGCGGGAAAGGCAAGTCGGCAGGAAAACGAAGAAGGCCGTTCTTGTAATCGACGAAGCGCGGGTCCACCCGCCCGTCGCCGTCACCATCCAAACCGTAGGTCGAGAGCGGGACGGTTTGACCCAGCCGGTCAATAAAGCGAATCTTCAACGATGCCGGGATGATAGCGACGCCCTTGAGGAAATACACGTTTCGCAATTCGTACAGGATCGAATCAGGTGCCGAAAGGAGAACCTCGCGCGTCACCCCGCCTTCCAGGTACCGCATGGCCAGCGCCGACCCGCGTGGAAGCGGCGTCGAGAGGCGTACAACGCTCCGTGAAACATCCAGTATAAAATCACGCACGGGGAACAGCCTTTTCCAGCGCCCGGCGTACCCGGCAATGATCGTATCCGTTTCCAGGTTGCGCGTCGCGGGACTCCCCGCCGTCACGGTCACGAACAACCGAAGCGAAGACGCATCGACAGGAGCGGTCCCGGTTTCAACGCTGAAAAATTCCCGCTTCCGGTAATCCACGTCGCGAACTGCTGCGGCGTTCGCTTTCGTTCTCCCGTTAAAAAAATCCGCGGTGAGGGCGGTGGTCTTATGCCCTTCCACCGCCGATATTTCGACAAGGCTTCGATGATATCGCGGGGTTTTCTCACCGAACACGACGCGGCCACCCCCTCCGAACACGCCGAACGACTGGAGCAACTGCTTGCTCCCTTTTTCAACACGCGTGTCGCCCCACTGGAGGCT
>JALUUP010000237.1 GCA_027021285.1 Bacteroidota bacterium
AACAACAAATAGTAATCGGCGCCGGGAGGCGCCTTCTACGTTTTTTTCAAAGCTCTGTAGGAGGGGTCTCCAGACCCCGAAATACTCACTTTCCTGATTTGACCTAGGACATTCGGCGCCGGGAGGCGCCTTCTGCATGGCGTTAAAAAATGCGTAGGAATCTCCACACGAAAACCTGTTTGAACGAAAAACGGCTCCTGAGCGAAGCCGTTAATCAAATCGATGTAATGTTGAGTCTCAAAGTTAATCAACGAGACGCACGTCAACGTTATGTTGAGAATAAATCGTCATAAGATAATTCTTCCCGTCGTCCAACGTTCCTATTTTGTAAGTTCCTCGATTCAAGGAAATGGTCACTCGTTGGTTCGGTTTATTCACGAAAACGGAAGATGGGATCGTGAAAGAACCGTCGTCTTCGGTCATCTCGCTGAAAGTAATTGCGTGTCCGGTCGTATCGTCGCCTTGCAATGCAACATATACACTTAGGTCCTCGTTGGCTGGAGTCCATGTAATGGTAAGAGGCTCAGATTTTGAGATCTGGTCATAGACCTTATGGGAGAGAATATGGACTTTTTTTGAAGGCGCAATCAAGCTGTCGGTAAAACCCGGAAAATCATTGGAACCCTCAATGGACCACGTGTAGAAAGAACTGTCAAATTCGAACGCTGCGTCGTCGAGATAGAAATAATTGTGATTGTTGTTAAACAAAAAGTTGTTGTTGAATGACACGGTTCCCGGATCAACTTGCGTGACGTTGTAAAAAACGGCATTTGCAAGCTTGTAATCCTTCAAATTGGTGAAGGCCAACTTGGTCCTTTTGATATCAGTGTAGCGGTACCAATCGTTGTCTGTGATGGATGCTTCAAGGTACGCATGAATTTGTCCGTTGAAGTCAGGGGGAGCGAAAGGTACGATTTCATTCGTTTCAGTCGATGAAGGTGATGGCTCGATGGCATCATCACAACCAATCAGGCCAATTAAAAGCGACATGATGACAGCCGCAGTCGAAAGGATAGACAGTCTGTAGGTCATTTTTCACTCCTTTGTTTAACGATCAGTTTCCATAATTCTCTAAAATAGTGCGACTTATTTTTTGTTCAGGTAAAACAAAATGCAGGTGTGACGATTACAGGTTCAGGAGGCAAATTTTGGTGTTTGTATCTGTATTCAAGATATGCTGGAGCGGTAGACCATGAGAATGTTCTATTTCCATAGGTACAAAGTGATGGCAGGATTGCCACAATATCGATTTCCTCAAACTTATACTTCTACTATCTGGAAGCTACAAAGTAAATATATGCTTGTCAATGCATGATATAATACCAGCTTTTTAGATTATTCGCATCGCTATTTTGTCTTCTTTCAGAGTGAACCTTCAAAGGATCATCTCCTCAAGTACACCATCAACACAGAGACATCAGACGCGGATACGCCGGAAATCCGCGAAGCCTGGCCGATGGAGCTGGGGCGCATGCGCATGAGCTTTTCCCGGCCCTCCGTGGACAGGGATTGCAGTCGCGTGTAATCGAAGTCCGTGGGGATGCGCATTTCTTCCGCCGCCTTGAACTTCTCGGCGTCTGCGACCTGTCGCCGGATGTATCCCCGGTACCGCGCTTCGATTTCCACCTGCTCCAGGACGTCCGGGTGTTCGAGGGCGTAGGCGATGTCGCCGTCGTTCGTCATACCGTTCAGCCTGAAAATTTCCCTGGCGTCAACTTCCTTGCGCCTGAGGATCTTGCCGATGAAATCCGGCTGGGCCAGCGGCGTTGAGCCGACGCGCTCCAGGTACGGATTGATAACGTCCGGCTGGATGGTCGCGCGGTCCAGGCGCTCGAGCACCCGCCGTACGACGCCGCGCTTGCGTTCCGCGCGCTCGTACACGTCCTCCGGCACCAAGCCGAGGCGCCGGCCCACCGGCATGAGGCGGAGATCGGCGTTGTCCTGCCGGAGCAGGAGCCGGTACTCCGCCCGCGACGTGAACATGCGGTACGGCTCGTCCGTGCTCTTGTTCACCAGGTCGTCGACCAGTACCCCGATGTAGGCCTCGTGGCGCTTGAGCACGAGGGGTTCCTCCCCGCGCAGGAGCAGGGCGGCGTTGATGCCCGCAACCAGGCCCTGGGCCGCCGCTTCCTCGTAACCCGAGGTGCCGTTGACCTGTCCCGCCAGGAAGAGACCGGGAACCAGCTTCGATTCCAGGGACAGGCGCAACTGGTGCGGGGGAAAGAAGTCGTACTCGACGGCGTAGCCGGGGCGGAGCATTTCCACCTTCTCCATGCCCGGCACCGTGCGCAGGGCGCGAAGCTGGACGTCCTCCGGCAGGCTTGTGGAAAACCCGTTCACGTAGCACACGTCGGTATGGCGTCCTTCCGGCTCCAGGAACAAGGTGTGGCTGTCGCGATCCGAGAAGCGGACGATCTTGTCCTCCAGGCTGGGACAGTACCTGGGGCCGACGCCCCGGATCCTGCCCGTGAACATGGGGCTCCGGTCGAATCCCTCGGCCATGATTTCGTGCGTACGCGGGTTGGTATG
>JALUUP010000238.1 GCA_027021285.1 Bacteroidota bacterium
GCCCGGTTGAACGTCCTTGACAAGAAACGCCAGCGAGCTGACGGAAGGGCTGGCTGCATTCCCTTTCGATGCTTGCAACCACATCACGATGATCACACAAATACTTTTTCACGTGCAATAATTATGGAGGACCATCTATGGTAAGAAAGATTCTTTTACAGGAAAGCGACATACCCACTCATTGGTACAACATACAGGCGGACATGCCCAACCCCATGTTACCGCCGTTGCATCCAGGTACCAAGCAACCGATTGGTCCTGAAGATCTTGCTCCTCTCTTCCCCATGGAACTGATCAAGCAAGAAGTGTCCCGTGAACCATGGATCGAGATTCCCGAAGAGATCCGCGACGTGTACAAATTATGGCGACCAACCCCGTTATTCCGCGCAAGGAACCTGGAAAAGATGCTCGACACCCCCGCCAAGATCTACTATAAATATGAAGGTATCAGTCCGGCGGGATCGCATAAACCAAACACCGCCGTCGCCCAGGCTTTTTACAACAAGGCTGAAGGCGTTAAACGGCTCACCACGGAAACAGGCGCAGGCCAGTGGGGAAGCGCATTAAGTTTCGCGTGCAACCAGTTCGGTGTGGACCTGGAAGTGTACATGGTCAAAATCAGTTACCACCAGAAGCCATACCGCAAGGTTATGATGAACACGTGGGGTGCCACCGTTATTGCTTCGCCCAGCGATCAAACGAATGCGGGCCGACAGATTCTCGCGGAATCGCCGGATTCCCCGGGCAGCCTGGGTATTGCCATTTCGGAAGCGGTGGAACGCGCCGCGACAAACGAGGACACGAAATATTCCCTGGGCAGCGTTTTGAACCACGTCCTCATGCACCAGACCGTTCTCGGGCTGGAGGCAGTGAAACAAATGGAAATGGCCGGCGATTTTCCGGACGTCGTTGTCGCGCCGTTCGGAGGAGGATCGAACTTTGCGGGGATATCCTTCCCCTTCCTCCGGTTCAACCTGACCGAGGGAAAGAACGTGCGCTGTATCGCCGCGGAACCGGCCTCTTGTCCCAAGCTGACGAAAGGCGAGTTCCGGTACGATTTCGGTGATACAGTCGGCATGACACCTCTCATCCCCATGTACACGCTTGGACACCAATTCGTCCCCGCTCCTATTCATGCCGGTGGTTTGCGCTACCACGGCGCCGGAGCCATCGTAAGCCAATTGCTGAAAGACCAATTGATCGAAGCACAGGCGTTGCAGCAACTCGAGTGCTTCGAAGCCGGGATCAAGTTCGCTCAGGCGGAAGGTGTGATCGCGGCGCCTGAAGCGACGCACGGCATTGCTGTTGTTATTCGTGAAGCCTTGAAAGCAAAAGAAGAAGGCACATCGAAAACTATCCTCTTCAATCTTTGCGGTCACGGCTATTTCGATATGTCGGCGTACGAGGACTACTTCGATGGAAAATTGGAGGATCATCATCTCTCGGATGAAGAACTCCATCAATATCTGAACATTCTGGACACACCCCCGGTAACTTGATTGACAGGGGCGTCGCTACCAGTAAAATTCTCTATGGAAATTTACTCCGCTTTTTATAACGATCGGAAAAGCGGAGTTTTCCATTTTTCAAAATAAAGATATAAGCGTCTTTTGGTATTAAAGGCATTTATTATTATATTGCTGTGGGAACACATATATTCCTCGCACGCAACAGGTACGAGGAGGAAGTCGATGAAACGGCGTCACAACACGTGAAACATTGAGGGCCTAAATCATGGTACCAAAATCCCCGGTTCATAACCATACACCCGGCAAACTCCCTCTTCGTGAACGAGCGCTGAGAGAGGCGTTTCTCCAGCGTATCCATGATATTCCGGGCGGAGAGAAGCTGCATCGCTGCATCCAGTGCGGTACCTGCTCCGGGTCCTGCCCCGTTTCCTGGGCCATGGATCTCATGCCGCGGGAGTTGATCGCTCACTTTCGGGCAGGCGACATCGAATCCATCCTGCACAGCCGCACGATATGGCTTTGCGCTTCTTGCTACGCCTGTACCGAACGCTGCCCGCAGGGTATTCGCGTCACGGATATCATCTACTCCCTGAAACGACTGGCCATCGATTCCAACATCACGTTGGAACACGACGGCGCCCACAAGTTGCCACAAATCTTTGTCGATATCATCAACAAGTACGGGCGAAACCACGAACTGGGTCTCATGATGCGGTATTATCTCCGCACAAATCCCATGCACTTGTTGCGCATGGCCAGTCTTGGCCTCGCCATGATGAAACGGCGGCGCATAACGTTTACGCCACCCCGGGTCGAGAAAGCCCTCAAGGACATTCGCACGATCATCGCTCACGCCGAGCGACTGGAAGTACCGAAAGAGATATTCAGTCCGGAATACCGCCCGGACACCGTGGGATATCGCGCCATCGACAAGGTTTCTTCGCGGTCGTCAAAACCCCCGTCAACGACTGAGTGACAAAGGAGCAATCATGAAATACGCATACTACCCCGGCTGCTCACTGGAATCTTCCTCCCGCATGTACGACAGCTCCCTGCG
>JALUUP010000239.1 GCA_027021285.1 Bacteroidota bacterium
ATTCAAAAATTCATTTAGCATTACTCTACCGTGGTCTTTTTCGCCCTTCGACTACGCTCAGGACTTCGTTTAGGGTAACGACACCTCAAAGGGCGGTCTGTTGTCTGCCGTCTGGCTCGTTAATTCGAAAACCTCTTCACCCTCCAGGATAAAGAATCACTACCCAGATGCGGGGGCCGTGCACACCCTCCACGAGAACCTTCTCGATATCCGCCGTTTTACTCGGTCCGGCGATGAACGTCAGTGCCGAAGGCCCGCTTCCTTCCAACAAGCCGTCCAGCAGGTCAAATGCACCGTCCACGTCGGAATAAATGCTGTTCACGTTGACGAGGCACACGTGCACGAGGGGAAGAAGTGAAACCACGCGGGATTCGTTCGCGCCGGCAACTGCAAGGACAGCGCCGGAATCAGCAAAGGCCGCACTGGCGGATGTAATTCCCATCGTTTTGCCCCGGTAGTAATTGCGATCGACCTGTGAAGACAACCTGGTTTCGCCATGCCAACGCTCGCCGGACTGCATTCGAGCCTGGAACCTCTCGCAGTTTCTCGCAAGCTCATCGGCAAAGATCACTCGTTCCACACCGTATTTCCGGCAGACCGTCGCGAGGATTCCTGGGATTTCATCATCACCGGCGCACCGGTGTACCTTGCCCCCGGCTCCTACGACACGTTCCCTGAAAACCTGTACGAGGTCCTGCCGCGGAACATCGTTCCCGCTTTGTGACGCAAGAATACGTCGGACTTCTTCGACCGGCGGGATTTCACTCTTACCCGCGCCAAGACTGCTGAACAATCTTTCCCGTGCGCTCATTGCTCCTCCCTTCCGCGCCAAAGGTCTTTGAATGTCCGGCGCGGCGGCGAGGGAAATACTCTTTGAACGGACCACCGCGGGACCACCATGTTCCCTGCCTTATCCGAAGCAAGCGGCGCCAGGAATCGCATGATCTTTCCCGCCAATCGATAAAGAGCGGGCGACTGCATGATCAAGCGCCAGCCATGGACCAGGAACCGTTCCAGCCCCGGAGTCCTTCCCTTCCGGACGGCGTTCCCGCGCTGTCGAAGCAGGAGGTGATGCAGATCTATCTTGACCGGGCAGATATCCGAGCACGCTCCGCAGAGCGAAGAGGCGAACGGATGATACGGCGCTTCAGCCCACCCTTCCAGCGCCGGTGTTATCACCGCCCCGATGGGTCCGGAATACACCGAGCCATAGCCGTGACCACCTATAAGCTGGTACACGGGGCAGGTGTTCAGACAGGCGCCGCACCGGATGCAATACAATGCCTCCCGCAAATCCGGGTTCTTCAACATGCGGGAACGACCGTTGTCAAGGATCACGATGTAAAGCTTCTCCGGCCCGTCCTGCTCTTGATCACGCCGCGGTCCGTGGATCAGCGAGGTGTAACTGGTCATCCTCTGCCCGGTAGCGCTGCGGGCGAGCATCTTCAAAAACAGGCTCAGGCTCGCGGTGTCCGGCAGCAGTTTCTCCATCCCCATGACGGCGATGTGCACCTTCGGCAGCGATATGCTCAGGCGCGCGTTGCCTTCGTTTTCCACGATGCAAATCGCCCCCGTATCGGCCAGAGCAAAGTTCACGCCCGAAATGCCGACGTCGGCCCAGAGGAATTTCTCCCGCAAGACGCGCCGCGCGATGGCGGTGAGCTTCTCGGGGTCCTCGGTATATTCCACGCCAAGCCGCTGCTGAAAAAGACGCCCGATGTCCTGCCGCGACTTGTGCAGGGCCGGAGCCGTAATGTGCGATGGAATTTCCCCCGCCAGTTGAACGATGTATTCTCCGAGATCGGTTTCCAGCGTCTCGATACCGGCGGCAGCAAGTTCGGGTCCGAGATGGATTTCCTCCGTCACCATCGACTTGGACTTGACCACGAGACGCGCCTCGTGCGAAGTGCAGATATCAACGACGAGTCGTCTCGCTTCCGCGGCGTCACCGGCATAGAGAACTTCGGCGCCCGCGCCGCGCGCCTTCGATTCGAACTCCCGAAGGTACGCCGGAAGATGATCCATCACGAGTTCCTTGATGCGATGCGCGGCGTCCCGCATGTTTTCCCAATCGTGAAAGTCCGTCACTACGCGGGCGCGTTTGACCAGGGAAAACCCGGTGGCGCGCAGGACGTTTGCCCGATACGCCTGGTCGCAGAGCCGTTCGCGAACAAGCAAAGGAAGATTCCGGGGTTCTACAGGAACGTGGAAAGACATTGCTCAATCCTCCGACGCAAGTATGTCGGCAATATGAAGAGCGCGGATACGCGATCCCCGCTTTTTCAACACTCCTTCCATCTGCATAAGGCACGAAGAATCGATGGCGGTGAGCACGTCGGCGCCGGAAGACTCGATGGCTTGCGCTTTCCGCTCTGCCATGGCTGATGACAGCTCGGGAAATTTAACCGCGAAGGTACCCCCGAACCCACAGCACGTGTCGCTCAGTTCCAAGTCGACCAGCGTAAGGCCGCGCACCTTTTCAAGGAGAAGCCTGGGCTGTTTCTGGATGCCAAGCTCGCGCAAAC
>JALUUP010000240.1 GCA_027021285.1 Bacteroidota bacterium
GAAACCATCCCGTCCCATGTCGAAAGGGCGAGAAGCAGCCTGGGGATCGTCGTTGCGGACGGAGAGCGCGCGCATGGAGCAGAACCCCGCAATGCCCAGATCCACGATCGGGGCTTCCGTTCCGCCTGCAATCATAACCGGTGTCTCTCCCCGCATGATGGTATGCATGGCGTCGGCGATCGCGTGGTTGCCGGAAGCGCATGCCGATACCACGGAATAGGAAGGGCCTCTCAGGCCCAGGCGGATGCTGAGGTACCCGGGCGCAAGATTGATGAGGGCTCCCGGAATGAAGAACGGCGACACCCGGCGGGGACCGTGCGACGCCAGTGTCCGGTCGTTGTCGGCGATGGTCGTGATGCCCCCGATGCCGGAACCGACGATAATTCCCGCTTCTTCCTTCAATCCGTCGGAAAACTCGAGCCGGGCGTCCTCCAGCGCTTCCATGCAGGCAGCGACGACGAACTGGATGAACAGGTCGAAGCGTCGCGCTTCCTTTTGATCGAAGTACTTGAGCGGGTCAAAACCCTTTACTTCGCCAGCGATGCGACTTGTTAACGAGGAGGCATCGAAGCGTGTAATCGGACCCAGTCCCGATTTCCCGGCCAGGACGGCGTTCCAGGTCTCGTCTTTGTTCAGTCCCAGTGGTGTAATGAGTCCAATCCCCGTGATGGCTATCCGGCGCATGAAAATCCTGTCCCTTATGACAAATACCCGCCTCCTCAATTGAATATGGTGGCGTCCATATGGAATGATATTGCGAAATCCGTTCATACGCAAGCGATACGGTTTCTGGTGTTTTTCGTATCATTAGGATATGAACCGGTGGTATGATCAGGAAACAGGTTAAAACACCCGTCATCGTGAATATCTGTTACAACACACGCGTCCGGGACGAACAAGATGTTTAGTATTCGCTTGCTCGGTATTGACAGGGAGTGCGCTGCATGGCCGCGGTTGTTCAACGGTGTCGGAAAAGCCTTGAACGTCAACCTTCACGCGTCATACAAACACGTGGCGCAGGATGAAGTGCTGGCCGTAGAGGACGATCTTCGTTCGGGGCGGTTGCAGGGGGCCGCGGTGGATCCCGCGCTCGCGCATCTTGTTCCCGCCATGTGCGATCAGCTCTCACCCCTGGCCCGCAAGCTCAACCTGGCCGATACGATCACTGTTGATAAGGGCAAGATCATCGGGCACCATACGCTGGTGGCGGGATTCGTCTCGATGATCATGGAGGTAGCAGTCCTGCGCGGCGCTCCTTCGGTTGCAATCCTCGGACGCGGAAACCTGGCCCTGGCTGTTGCCTTCGCCCTCGGGGAGTACTTCAGCCCGGGCCGGTTGACGGTGTACGGCGACGAGACGGACCCGCCACCCTGGTTGGGCGTGTTGTCGCATACCGTGTCTCCTGAATTCAAGTCGTACGCTTCTTTTGAACCTGCCGACGTGTTCATTAACGCAACCGGCAATGAATTCGATGTGCTCTTGTTCGAAGCTTCCGGAACCGTGCTTCGCTCCACGGACGTGGTGTACGACCTCGTGCCCTTTGCGCCGCGGACGAGACTCCTGGAGTACGCGGAGAAAAAGGGATGCAGTATCCGGCATGGGTCCAGCATGCTTATTCGCCGCTCCATGGACGCGTTCACGATCTGGACCCACAAAGACCCGTTCCTGGTTGAACAGTGGCGGAATGCCTTTCTGAAATCGTACGGGGAGAAGGAGGCGGAAGAGTTCCGGAAAGCCTGGTTGTACGAAGATGAAAGCAACCCGCGCCGAATCGGGCGCAGGAAATCATTCGATTGAACAACTCATGACGGGTGTATTGATGAAGCGATTACCAGTATCAGGAAAACACGTCCCCGGCTTTCGGCAAGGGGTTCTTCTGCCGCTCCTGGTGTTTTTCCTCGCGGCATTTCCCGCCGCCTGCTCGGATGGCGAAGGTCCTGCAGAACCTCCTCCACAAGAGGTGCCTTGCACGTGGTCCACACCTCTCCTGTCCGGAACGATCATCGATGACGGACTGTCCGAAATTTCCGGGATCGCGCCCGGCAGACGCGATGCGGGCGTGTTCTGGCTGCACAACGACTCCGGCAATGAGCCCCGCGTGTACGCCGTGGACAGCACGGGAACGTTGCTCGGCTATTTCGTCCTCGACGGCGCATCCAACATTGACTGGGAGGACATGGCTTCGGTCGTTATCGACTCCGTGCCCATGCTTCTGATCGCGGACATTGGAGACAACGCGGAGACCAGGGCCACGGTGGAAATCGTGGTCGTGGAGGAACCGCTTCTCCGGGATATCGGTGCTGACCGGCATCCCGTTCTCAAAGGAACAGCATATCGTTTCAAGTACCCGGACGCTCCTCACAATGCCGAGGCGATGTTTTTCGATCCTGGACCCCGTGACCTCTACATCATCACCAAGAGCGGGGATTCCACCGGCCTGGTGTTTCGGGCGGGTTGGCCGTTTTCGACGGACAGCGTGCGAACCCTGCAAAAGGCGGCGGAAATCGCCATCCCGCAAACCATA
>JALUUP010000241.1 GCA_027021285.1 Bacteroidota bacterium
GATACGGGCCCCGCAGTGGTTGCAGAAACCGCAGACACCGCCAGGCAGACCGGGAGACAGGCTCGATCGGCAACCCCGCCGGAGAAGCTCGAACCCATCTGGCATGAATTACACGAAGCCATGGAAGCCAAGGCGTCTGTAACGATGCGCTGCATTCGTCGAATTCGCGGAGGACTGGTCGTCGCATATAAAGGTGTCGAAGGTTTCCTGCCCATGTCGCATTGTTTCCTCACGCGGCGGATTCACGAAAAAGAAGTGGATGAAATGGTGGGAAAGGATTTTGAAGTAACGATTATTGAGATGGGATCGTTGGACGATCTCAAGTTAGTTGTCAGCAGGCACAACATTCTGCGCCGGGAAAAATTTGCCCAACTGGAACCGGGGATGGTGCTCGAAGGTGTCGTCACTTCCATTACGGATTACGGGGTCTTCGTGGATATCGGAGGTATCGACGGTCTGGTGCATCTCTCGCGCATGTCGCGTACCCGCATCGGTCACCCGCGGGAGATGGTGAAAAAGAAGCAGAAGGTGAAAGTGTCGATTGTCAGCCTCGACCCGGACCGCGAGCGCATTGCGTTGAGCATGAAAGAGTTTACCAAGTCGCCCTGGACCAACGTGGCGGACAGATATAAAGTCGGTGAAGTGTACAAGGGTGTCGTACGGAATATCACTTCATTTGGAGTGTACGTCCAACTCGAACCGGGTGTGGATGGAATGGTTCACATTTCCGACCTCTCCTGGACCCATCGCCTGAAGCACCCCAGCGAAGTTCTCCAGCCGGGTCAGGAAGTCGAGGTGAAAGTGCTGGAAGTGATACCGGATAAAGAACGGATCGGCTTGAGCTACAAGGATACGCTTCCCAATCCGTGGCCGGATATCGTTGCCAATCATGCTATCGGTACGGAGTACGAAGCCACCGTCAAGCAGGTGACAAATGCAGGAGCGATCGTTGCGTTGCCGTTTGATGTCGATGCCTTCGTTCCTCGCGGAAAAATGAAATTGCGCCGACGCCGGGGACAAAAGCCGGAAGATAGCGAGGTCAAGGTAAATGATGTTCTGAAGGTGCGCATACTGGAGATCGATCCCGACAACAGGTCGATTGTCTGTGGTGTGGCTTTTCCCGAGCAGAAGGATACCGACAGACCGAAACGCAAACCCCGCGATGATCACCGCCGGGTTACTCAGCAGTACGCCCTCAACGAGTCCGATCGCAATTACACCCTCGGCGAAATCGGAGCTCTCCAGGGAATCGTCGTCGAGGAAGAAAAAAGCAAAGAACCGCCGGCAGCTGCTGCGTCCGATGAGTCGAAACCGGGCACCGGGGATGCGGAGGCGAAATCTGCACCCGTCGAAACAATACCCGAGGCTGAAGCCGCCGAGCCCGATGTTCAATCCAAGGTCCCGGAAAAAGAGGCTCCTGCTCAGGTTGCCGTCCCGGACACGGCACAAGCGGCGGAGGTTGCTGAGCCAACTGAAACACCGGGGACGGAATCAGCGGGGGCTCCCGGTGGATCTGAAACGGCAGCGACTCCCGGCACGGATACAGAGGACGTTACGACGGAGGAGTCGACGGCTACGGAGGAACCGGTAGCCGAAGCTGAAGAACAGGCGCCGGCGAAAGTGCCGGCCGGCATAACCGATCCAGTGGACACGACGGAAGTTCAAACCGGTGAAACACCGGCTGGCGTTGCTGAAACTGAAACCGGGAAGAGTGAACCTGAAGAGGTTGCTTCAAAAACACCTGCCGAAAAAGTGGAAGAGGCAAAAGTGGAAGAAACTGAGGAGCCGGACGATCGCAGCGGGATTACGGAATCGGAGACCGTTGCGGAAAGCGACGCTGCATCAGCGGAAAAGGAAGATGTGCCAATTGAAGCGTCCGAGGGAGAGGCAAAACCTGACGCTTCTGAGGTGGATGGAAGCGTGAAAGAAGACGAAGCATCACCGGAAAAAAACGAGACCCCGACCAGTTAATACAGGCCTGTTAATTGGATACACAACCCGGATACGTCAATGTCCGGGTTTTTTATTGGGGAGAAAGCAACATTTGAATGTTAGCGGGTCGGGAGACCGAGCTTCCTTTTCGCGATGTCGAGATACTCGCTGTCGGGATGTTCGCTGATGAGTTGACGCCAGGCTTGTCGTGCCCCCATCTCGTTCCCCATCAACCGAAGGCAATTTCCCTTCATCAGCAGCGCGTCATCGTCCTTATCGGTGTAACGATAGCGGAGAATGTTGTTGAAATACTCGAGGGCGCGCTGGTAGTTTCCCTTGGCGTACTGGATCTCACCCAGCCAGTATTCGCAATTATCGGTAAGCGAGTTCTCCGGTTCCTCCGCCAGGAGACTCTGGAAGAGCTTTTCCGCGTATGAAAACTCACGGTTTTTGAACGCCGTCAAAGCGGTCTGGTATCGGCTCATGAATGCCATCGTGGCCTGGGGAGGTTTCGTGGTTTGAACACGTGGCGCAACCGGCGGTTGGGGCTGGGTCTCGAGACGGGTGGGAGGTGTTGGCACTTGCTCT
>JALUUP010000242.1 GCA_027021285.1 Bacteroidota bacterium
TTCCACGGACGGTGCGGGCGCGGTCAGTCCGGCTTGTCGCTCGCCTGGAATCGGACGGCGCGGATCCGTCGCTGTCTCCCCTGGCCGAAGCATCGGGACCCAAAATCGTCCTGAAAAGCGGTGTCGAGACGGACTACGGGCGGGTTTCCTTCTCCCGTGATACACTCCTGGTAAACGGTCGTACCGCCTTCCTGCACGGTGTGAATATCTCCAGCTTCTGGAACGCGTGGGACGACACGACCATCCGCCGGGAGATACGAAAGATCGGCGCGGCGGGGTTGAACTTCATCCGCGTCTATCTCGACTGGGCCCGGTTCGAGCCGCGGCCCGGCGTGTTCAGCGATGCATACAGGCACAGAGTCGCGGTGTTCCTTCAAACCGCCGATTCGCTCGGCATCCTGGTGGAACCCGTTCCCGTAGGCAACTGGGGCGGCTGGAATTACGAACTCTACCGCGATCACTGGTGGACGAGCCGGGAATCGAGGGAAGCAAACGCCCGCTATTTCCGCGAATTCGGCCGGTGGCTCGATTCGTTGAACGTATCGAACATCCTCTACGTCTCGGTCATGCAGGAAGGGAGCTGGAACTTCGACTGGTACGATCCGCTGAACGGCTGGGACTGGGGGATCCCTTATCCCGGCCAGGGAGCGATAGCCGAGGCCGATTCCGACTGGGCCTCCTGGCTCAAAGATTACGGGTACACGTACACCACGTTTGCATACGCCGACCCGGAGGTTTTTGGTCGTTGGGCTTCGGAACGGTTCGCGGATTTGCTGTTCCTGCGGGCGCAGGCGTTCCGGGAGGGATCGAAATACCGCTTCGCGGTGGGCGCGGAAGGAGTCGGAGGCTCGGTGCAGTACGACCGCAGGTTGAAAGGGAAGCACGTAAGCTTTTACGGTCTGCCGGAGTTATGGGCGCACGTCGTGGACTGCGTCGAGATCCACTCGTACACGCCGTTTACCGGCGACGGCTACTGGTCGGGTTCCACCGGCCTGCGGACGTTCCGTGAATGGATGGAACCGTTCGGCAAGCCGCACAACGTGGGCGAGACGAACTGGATGCACGCCAACGACCAGATCGACATGTCCGACACTGAAACCACGTGGCCGAAATTACGCGCAAAGCTGGAGTATATCCGCGCTCTCGGGTACACCGGCTACGCGATATGGGCATGGATGGATTACGACCGGAGAAAACTGGGATTGCTCGATCGCGAGTTCCGCCCCCGGCCCATCCTGGACTCCCTCTCCGCCTGGATCGCGGGAACGAGCACGGCGATACCTGGTCCGAAGCCGGCTTCTCGCCTGATCCTGGAGCAGAATTACCCCAATCCGTTCGGGGTTGCTTCGCGGTCGGGTTCGCCGGTCACTGTCATCCGTTTCTCGATTGCGGGTCAGCCGGGCTGGAGCGGTATCCCGGTAAAGCTGGAGATATACGACCTGCTCGGGCGTCGCGTCCGCACCGTGCTGAAGAAGCGGCTCGAACCGGGGCCACATGAAATCCGTTTCCGCGGCGACGCCCTCCCGTCCGGATTGTACATCTACCGGTTGGAGGCAGGGCGCGCAATTGTCGCGCGAACCATGGTGATCTTGAATTAGTGTACCCATCCCGGGCGCCGATTGTCGTTACCCGTGTTTTCACTGAAATTTATCCTGTATCTTACACGTGCCCATGATTGTTCAGGAACTCATCCGCGCCAAGCAGAAGGGACAGGCCCTCCCGGAAGACGACATCGCCCGGCTCATCAAGCGTTACACGGACGGCGACGTCGGCGACGACCAGATGGCGGCCTTTCTCATGGCCTGTTATTTCCGGGGAATGACGTACGACGAAACAATCGCTCTCACCAGGGCATTCATCGATTCCGGGAGCAGGCTGGACCTTTCGTCCGTGACGGGCGTGAAAGTGGACAAGCATTCCACCGGTGGCGTCGGGGATAAGACCTCGCTTATCATCGCGCCCGTCGTGGCGGCGGCGGGAGTGCCGGTTCCCATGATCAGCGGGCGCTCGCTGGGGCACACGGGGGGAACGCTCGACAAGCTGGAATCCATCCCCGGCTTTCGCACCTCCCTGACGGTGAACGAATTCGTCGACACCCTCGAAAAAACCGGCGCCGTTCTGGCCGGACAGACCGACGATCTCGTTCCGGCGGACCGGAAGATTTACGCGCTTCGTGACCGCACCTCCACAATCGAGATATTCCCGTTTATCGCTGCCAGCATCTTGAGCAAGAAAATCGCCGAGGGCGCCGACGCCCTGGCGCTCGACGTCAAGACCGGGGACGGGGCGTTCATGCAGGACCTCGAAAAGGCAAGTGAGTTGGCCGGATACCTGGTCGAAGTCGGCGCAGCGTTCGATCTTCACGTCAGCGGGTTTATCACGGACATGGATCAACCCCTCGGCAGCGCCGTCGGGAATTGGCTGGAAGTCGTGGAGGCGGTGGACACCCTGCAAGGGCGTGGACCAGATGACCTCCTCTTGCTCAGCCTGACGCTCAGCGGAATGATGATCC
>JALUUP010000243.1 GCA_027021285.1 Bacteroidota bacterium
GACCACGATATGGGAATCACGCATATCCTACGCGGCGACGATCATCTTTCCAACACCCCCAAACAGGTGCAACTGTACAGGGCGCTGGGATACGACGTGCCGCAATTCGGGCACCTGCCGTTGATCCTGGGTCAGGATAAGAAGCGACTGTCCAAGAGGCACGGAGCGATACCCATCGGGGAATATCAAATCCGGGGATACCTTCCGTCGGCGTTGGTGAATTACCTTGCGTTACTGGGGTGGTCGCCAGGTAATGACCGTGAGATCATGACAATAGACGAGCTTATCGAGGCGTTCGATATCCGGCGCGTCCTGAAGAAAAGCGCGGTGTTCGACGAGGAAAAACTCCGCTGGATAAACGGCCAGCACATTCGCCGTCTTTCGGTTTCCGAGTTGATGGAAAAACTGCGCCCGTACATCGATGGCGACGTGCCGAGTGCCGACAAGAATTATATCGAGCAGGTGGTGCGACTCATGCAGGAACGTATGACCGTCTTGCCCGATCTGTTCGATGAAGGATGGTTCTTCTTCGAGGATCCGGATTCGTACGATGAAAAAGGCATACGGAAGTATTGGAAGGCGTACGTCCCCGGCATGGTGGAGGAAATAATGGCGGAGCTGGAATCATGCAATTTTACCGCTGCATCGATTGAAGACGTGATCAGGTCTTACGCGGATCGCCAGGGTGTATCAGCCGGGAAAATCATCCACCCGCTGCGACTGGCCGTGACCGGTCGCACGGCGTCACCGGGCCTGTTTGAAACAATGGAACTTCTGGGCAAGGAGTCCGTCCTGCGCCGTTTGCGGAAAGCGCTCGATGCGTTGCCGCGGACGCCGGAAGAAACGACGGCGACGGGATGAGTGCGTAATGAAAAAGACGAATATCATACGGTTAAACAACGCCATATTTTACGGGTATCATGGGAACGAACACGGCGAGGAAGCCCTCGGAGGCAAGTACCATATCGATGTCGAAATCAAAACAGATTTCGGGGCAGCCACCGAGACGGATAACCTGGATGATACAATCAACTACGAGAGCGTTTATCGACACGTGCAACACCTTGTGACGGAGCACAGGTTCTATCTTATTGAAACGCTGGCGCAGCGCATCGTCAAGGTGCTGTTGGATAAATTCCCGCGCATTCAATCCATTACCGTTCGGGTCCGAAAGCCCGGCGCGCCGATACACGGAGTGGTGGACAACGTCGAGGTCGAGATCGTGGAGGATCGGTGAACTCGGTTACTGCATATCTCGGGCTCGGATCCAATCTTGGTCCCCGTGAACGCAGCCTTCAAAATGCTGTGGATAGTATTCAGATGAATGGGTGCCGGGTCGTACGCTGTTCTTCTGTCTTCGAGACGGAGCCCTGGGGGGCGAACCCCGATCAGCCCTTGTTCTTGAACGCGGTTGTGGAGATCCGGACGAATGAAGCACTCATCGATCTTATGAAGAGGTTGCAAACCATAGAGCAGGCAATGGGCCGGGAGGGAAGAAGTTCCAACGAGCCCCGCGTGATCGATATCGACGTGTTACTTTTCGGCGAAAGCGTTTTTCGCAACGGCCGCGTCTCGGTTCCTCATCCGCGAATGGAACTCCGGCGGTTCGTCCTGGAACCACTGGCGGAACTGGCGCCGAATTTCATCCATCCCGTGTTACACCAGCCTGTGAGCAGACTTCTTCATCAATGCCCGGACACGAAAAGAGTCGTTCGCACCAGTTTCCATTTACAAGTCACATCGAACATCCATGGTGATTCCTGACACGAATATTCGATACATCGCTATCGAGGGCGTCATCGGGGCTGGAAAGACTAGCCTTGCGCGCCTCCTACGAAGGGAAATCGGTGGACAGCTGATTCTGGAGAAATTCGAAGAGAACCCGTTTCTTGAACGATTTTACCAGGACCCCGCACGCTATGCATTTCAAACACAGATTTTCTTTCTGGTAACACGATTCAAGCAGCTTCAACAGATCCTGCAGCCATCTCTCTTCGACGATTTCATTATCTCTGATTATACCTTCGATAAGGATCGTATCTTCGCGGACCTCAATCTCAACCCTGATGAGATGGCCTTATATAACATGGTAGCATCGCAACTTCAAAAATCGCTCGTTACGCCTGATCTTGTCGTTTACCTCCAGAGCAGCGTTGACCGGCTGATGGAAAATATCGCCAAGCGCGGACGATCGTTCGAGCATAACATAAGTCGGGAATATATCGAATCGCTGAACGAAGCATATAATTACTATTTCTTCCGCTATAAGGCCTCGCCACTGCTTATTGTCAAGGCGACGGATATCGATTTCGTGGAGAACAAACGGCACCTGGAGGACTTGATCCACGCTATCATGAGACCCAACCGGGTTGCCATGGAATATTTCTCGCCGCTTGGTGACAGTGATTTGTCTGCAAAGAGGTAAGCTATGTTTTTTCGTGTTCTCTTGTGGGGCATCCTTCTGTACATGGTGTACAAGTTGTTGAAACGGTTTTTCCGGGT
>JALUUP010000244.1 GCA_027021285.1 Bacteroidota bacterium
ACGCACCCGGCATGGAGCCCTGGGAATCGGAAGACGGCGCGGTCCAGTTCGTTCCCGGCAGCGAGGAGGAAGTCATCGGGAAGTTCTGGGAGCGCGTCCGGCAGTACGAGCAGCTTATTTCGTTCAACGGGCGCGGCTTCGACGGTCCTTTCCTGCATATCCGGTCCATGATGCTGGGTATCAGGGCCTCGCGCAACCTGGTGCCGTACCGCTACGACGCCAAGGTGCATTGCGACCTGCTGGACCAGATGATGTTTTACGGGGCAACCTCGCGCCGCTTCTCGCTGGATTTCGTGTGCGCCTCGCTTGGCATCGAGAGTCCAAAGCGGCAAGGCGTCACCGGGCTGGACGTCAACGATCTCTTTCGCGCGGGCAAGCACAGGGAAATCGCGGAGTACAACCTGCGCGACCTGTACGCGACCCGGGAGCTGTTCCTGCGTTGGGAAGCCTCCATGCCGGAATAACGCCGCTTCACGTTGCCCGCCTTATGTCGCGTGCGTTCGCTCCGTTTTCATATTCTCGGGCACCCCTTGCCGGTCAAGGAAGAAAGAGTATCCAACCGCGCGGCTGCGACGGTTGATATCCTTGAACGAAACATCCCGCTTTCGTAGCTTGAACTTGAGTTAAACGAACACGCACAGAAGCGCGACGCACAGCACATGTCCTTTATTCCAAATCACATTCAGAATCTCCAGCCGTACCGCCCGGGAAAACCCGTCAGCGAAGTCCAGCGAGAACTGGGTCTGGAGCGGGTGATCAAGCTCGCTTCGAACGAGAACCCGCGCGGGCCGTCGCCGCGGGCCGTCGCCGCCATCGCCGGTGTCTTGAATGAAATTCACTACTATCCGAACGGCGGGTACGATCTTCGCTGCGCACTGGCGGAACGTTTCAATGTCAATCTCGAGAACGTCATCGCCGGTCACGGCTCCGAAGGACTTTTGGGCATTCTCATGCGCACGGTGCTGGACGACGGCGACGAGATGGTCACCTGCCGGGGCACGTTCGTGGGGTTCATCGTGCTGGCCCGGGCCAGCGGCAAGACGCTGAAGCTGGCGCCCCCCGACAACTACCGGTTCGATCTCGAGGCCATCCTGGACCTGGTCACTCCGCGCACGAAACTCATCTACCTCGCCAATCCCAACAACCCCACGGGGACGGCGTTCATGGCGGCGGAGTTCGAGCGGTTCATGGAGCGTGTTCCGCCGGACGTGCTGGTGGTGATGGACGAAGCGTACTTCGAGTACGCCGTGCGGCATTCGGATTACCCCGATTCCCTGAAGTACCGGTTCGACAACGTTGTGACGTTGCGGACGTTTTCCAAGGCCTACGGACTGGCGGGCGTGCGCATCGGGTACGCCTTCGGGCACGAGAGGATCATCGGGAGTATGCTGAAGGTGAAGTTCCCCTTCGAACCGAATTCCCTGGCACAGGCAGCAGCCCTGGCCGCCCTCGATGACGAAGAATTCCTCCGCGAGACGGTGGAGATGAACGCGCGGGGAATTTCCGTGCTGACCGAAGGGTTTGTCGAACTGGGCTTCGAACCGGTGTCCAGCCTTGCCAATTTCGTCATGCTGCCCCTGGCCGACGAGCGGGAAGTCACTCGCCTTTACAACGCCGTCCTGCGCAAAGGCATCGTGACGCGGCCACTGGCGGGCTTCGGATTTCCGCACGCTCTCCGTGTCTCCACGGGCACTGACGAGCAAAATGCCGCCTGTATCGAGGCGTTTCAGCAGGCGCTGTCCGAGACCACGGTCGAGCCATGAATATTCTCGAAACCTGGGATCTTCCCGGAGGCAAAGTCATTGAAATCGTCCGGGGCGACCTGACGGCTGAGACGACCGATGCCATCGTCAACGCGGCCAACGAACACCTCCGGCACGGCGGGGGCGTGGCGGGAGCGATTGTTCGCAAGGGAGGAAGGGAAATCCAGGCGGAGAGCGACGCCATCGGGCACGTGCCCACGGGAAGCGCCGCCGTTACCGGCGCGGGATCGCTGCCCGCACGGTACGTCATCCACGCGGTTGGACCGGTATGGCGGGGAGGCGGACACGACGAGGAAACGCTGCTCGAATCGGCGGTGCGCTCCGCCCTGGAGAAAGCCGCGGAGCTGGGTCTCGCCAGCGTGGCGTTGCCCGCCGTCAGCTCGGGGATTTTCGGTTTTCCCAGGGAGCGCTGCGCGGAAATCATCCTGCGGACGGTGCATGCCTACCTTACCGGCCGGGAATCATCCCTGCGTATCGTGCGTTGCACAAACATCGATGACGAAACCGCCGGGACGTTCCGGGACGTCTGCCGGCGGTTGCAGGCCGAATGATGCGGGAGACAACGGTGACGCACAATACGGCGAGAAGGAGCGGAGAACATCGGGAAGGAGAGTTCCCATTCATTGTTCAAATCAACAGAACGCGAACATGCCCCTCGGGGCAACCGGTAATCAAAAGAAAATGAAAACGAAATGATCGAATCCCATATCCGGAAACTCGCCCGGGAGCGCAG
>JALUUP010000245.1 GCA_027021285.1 Bacteroidota bacterium
TATGCGCGGAGCCGTTACTTCGCGCGCGTTTCGTCCATTCCACCCTTGACGGATTCGACCGTCACGGTAATCTCTCCATTACCCTGCACGATCCATCGCACTTTCACTGTTCCCATGCCCGGTATGGTCTCCACCCGGATGCGATCCGGCTGGTGCTTTTGTTCCCGTGCAATATCCAACAAGGGGTTCTCCACCACGAACCCGGCCAGGACGTTTATCCCGGGACCAGCCAGGGAAATGATGTCCGGTCGCGTGATGTGATTCGCGACGTCCTGGGCGGAGCGCGTGGGAATGGCGTGGAGGTTTTTCACCACCACGTCGACGCGGCGCAGTCCGCCTTCCAGCGGCTCGATGCTGACGGAATCGATTTGCACCCGGGGAAGGTTATAGGCGTGGAAGAGGGTGAAGGCCATGTTGCGATGGCACATGTCTTCAATCATGAACGACGGCGCCGTGCGGGTCCACGCCTTCTTGATCCCGCCTATCTCGATCGGGCCGTAACGGGGATGCTGGTAGGCGTGCCACGGCACAACTCCTTCTCCGAACAGCAACAGGCGATCGAACCGGTACAACGTGCCGCGCCGTGATTCCCGCTTTTCGGTGTCGCTTTTCTTGCGATAGAAATTGAACGACGTCCACAACTCGTTCGTGAACGTAAAGATGCCCCGCGCGCCGTACAGCCAGTCGAGCTCGCCGCCGTACACCTGGTAGAGGTCCTTGTTGACCGTCAGGTACCGGTAACCCGGGAGTATCTCCTCGCCCAGTTCCCCCAGGAAGTCGTAGAGGCGGAGGTCTTCGCGCTTGTACGTGGTGTCGTCTTTCGGAGCGCCGGGACCTCGCAGGATCATACCGCCGGAATTGTGGTAGGATTGCGCTCCCGCGATGTTGGGGTGGGCGAGCACGAAGTCCGCCACCGCCCGGTTCTCCGGGATGGAGAAGGGGTAGCGGTCGGCGCCGTACTGCACGTACTTCGGTTGCCACTGCCAGGCCCAGTTGCGGTTGGGATCGTAGAACCCCGGACCGTCCTCGTTTACCCGGCCGTCGCCGTCGTTGTCAATGCCTTCCCAACCCAGGAGCGTGTACTCGCCTTTTTCGTCAGGCCGGGCCCGCACCATGACGCGTGGATCGTCTGGATCGGCCAGCCAGCGGCCGTTGGGGTCTCGCTTGCGCATTTGCACGATGTTGCCGTCGCCGTCCAGGTCGTCGAAGCCGTCTTCGTCCACCAGGCCGTCGCCGTCGTCGTCGCGTGGCAGCATGCCGGACCGCGGCGAGTGCGGCGTGTTGCCCTCGTGAATGAAGTAATCGCGTGCGTCGGGATTGATGGACGGCACGATGTAGAACGTCTTGGCATCGATCAGCTCGGTGATCCAGTCGATGGCGCCGTAGCTCTCGGTCAGGAACCACGCCGTGTACAACGCCACTTCCGCTCCCTGGATTTCGTTGGAATGGATGTTCCCGTCGATGTACATGGCGGGCTTGTCATCCGGATCGCCTTTTGCGAACGCGGTCACGGTGAGCAGGTGCAGCGGCCGTCCTTCCACCGAGACACCGATCGTGCTGTATCGCACGAGGTCCGGATGCGCTTCCGCAAGGCGGCGGCAAATGTCGCCTATTTCCCGGGAATCGTAATAGCGGTTCCAGGCGATTTCAACCTTGGGATTGTTGGGAGCCCCCAGGGCCTTCAACGCGCTGGAGGTGAATTGCTTCGTCACCGTCTGGGCGGTTGCGGCCGAGCCGAAAAGTCCTGCGACAAGGACCAGCGAGAGAAAGGCTCCGACGGCGGGGAATGATTGTCGGGGATGCATGCGATGGCGGGTCATTCGTGGGTTCCGTGGGCAGTTGAACATGAGGCCTTTTCCTTGAAACAGCGTGCGAATTACTTCAGGACGATTTGCCGGCGGACGGCTCCGCAGGACGGTGAGCCTGCATTGACCGTAACAGAGGAGCCTTTCTCTCCCAGGACAACCCAGGAGAGTTCGCGGCTGGCGCCTCGGCCAGGAATTCGTTCGAGCAGGATGACGCTCTTCCCAGCCGCGAGGCGCTGCCCCTTCTCGAGGGCCAGGGTCACCTTGACCTTGCGCGGTATCCGCGACAATTCGCCCATGGCGGAAAGAGTCGGGAGGTCGCCGTCGTTGAACACGCGAAGGGTCAGGCGATACGCCCGGTCGTGGAGCGGCTCCACGCGAATGTTGGATATGCGAAGCCGGGGGAGCATACCGCCCAGGAACAGGATGAAACGGTTGTATGCGCGGGCCCGCGGCTCCAGGGAATCGGCGGGAGGGTTAACGCCGGCGTAAGGAACGAAGCCCCCCACTTCCACCTCGCGATCCGGGAAGTCGGGATGGTTGATTTTCCGCCAGGGCACGAAGAGGTTTTTCATGCCGGTTGCCGTGGCCCATCTCCACAGCCTGCGTTGCCGCGAATCCCCGGATTTCTCGCCGTCGTTTTTCTGGACCGACTTGTCCTTGCGTGACCGCGTTTTCGCCGTGTCCTTG
>JALUUP010000246.1 GCA_027021285.1 Bacteroidota bacterium
CGAGGATGCGAAACACCGATTCGTCCCCGGATTGGAACAGGCGGATGAGGTTCTCGTCGCTCAGTTGATCAAGTTGAGGCGCTGTGCTCTGGATTAATCGAAGCTGATTCATCTATTGCAAACGGTCGTCAAACCACGATATAGACGAAAATCTGCAGGCGAAGTTCCATCCATGTTTCAAGTAAAAAGTGTTTTTTCCGTTAGAACGTTCGAACGTTGGAACGTTAGAATGTTTACAAACTCCGCGTACTGCTACGTGGTCTTGTAACCCTGGCTGACGTAGAAGAGCTGCTGTCGTTGCAACGACATTTTCCCTCGCATCTGTATCATTCCCGCGAAAGCGGGAATCCAGGAATTTGTAACTTCCTTTAGCATGTAGCATCGCTCTCCCGTTGTCCGTCGTCTGTCGTACGTGTTCCGTGGCCTAGTCTGCGTCATTCCCGCGAAAGCGGGAATCCACAGTTCCCCGAAAGGGCCGTAGGAAAAGTATGGCGGCGTGTTCTTTTCATGCGAGGCAAAACTTCGTCGCCCGGGCGCCCGCGCATTTCCATTGCATTTGCAGGCCGGTCAGGTTATTTTTTCGAGGACACTATTCGCACCAGACATGAGAGCACATCATGAATTTCGATTTACAGACCGTCATGCAGAAAGTCCAGGAGATGCAGGCGAAGATGGAGAGCCTGCAAAAAGAGCTGGCCGACAAGCAGATCACGACCGAGGTGGGCGGCGGCATGGTTTCCGTCACCGTCAACGGGAACCAGGAGATCGTGAAGATTTCCATCGAGAAGGACGTGGTCAATCCCGACGAGGTGGAAATGCTGGAAGACCTCGTCGTGGCCGGGGTGAACAAAGCCCTGGCCGAGGCGAAAAAAATGGCCAAGGATGAAATGGGCAAGGCCACCGGCGGTATGCTGCCCGACATCCCCGGTCTCAACCTCGGACTGTAGGAGCGCCGGACATTTCATGCTTTCAACCAGTCCCGCCCTCGAATCCCTGATCACCGCCTTTTCGCGGCTGCCCGGCATCGGTAGAAAGACCGCCCAACGCATGGCGCTCTTTACACTGCGGCAACCACGCAACGAGGTGGAGGAGCTTATCACCGCCCTGCAAAACGTCCTGGACCGCGTGCGGTCGTGCTCCACCTGCTTCAATATCACCGAAACGGATCCCTGCACCATCTGCTCTTCGACGCGCCGTAACCACGGCCTTGTGTGCGTCGTGGAAGAACCGAACGACGTCTTCGCCATCGAGCGGACGAACGATTACAAGGGCGTGTACCACGTGCTGGGAGGCACGTTGGCGCCGCTCGACGGCATCGGACCGGAAGACCTCCGCGTGCGGGAGCTGATCGAGCGCGTGAAAAAAGGAACGGACGAGGTCATCCTCGCCCTGAACCCGACGGTTGAAGGCGAAGCCACGACGCACTACCTGTCCCAGCTTCTCACCCCGCTGGGCATCAAGGTAACGCGCATCGCCCGCGGCATTCCCGTGGGCGCCGACCTCGAGTTCGCCGACGACGCCACGCTGGTGCGCGCCCTCGAAGGCAGGATCCCGGTATAGCCATGTGGTACGAGCGCTGGTTCGCCCATGAAGACTACCTGCTGATTTACAGCCACCGTGACGAAGAGGAGGCGGAGCGCGCCATCGAGCTCATCCTGCGCGCCGCCAACGCGCAGCCCGGCTGGAGCTTCCTCGACCTCGCCTGCGGAAACGGGCGACACGCACTCGCCCTGGCCCGCAAGGGCTTCCGCGTCGTGGGGGTGGACCTCTCCGCGAATCTCCTGGACAAAGCCCGCGAAGCGGCCGCCCGCGACAAGCTGGACGTGGAGTTCGTGCGCGCGGACATGCGCGACCTGGAATGGCGCGGGGAATTCGACGCCGTGCTCAACCTGTTTACCAGCTTCGGGTATTTTCCCTCGGAAGAGGAGGACGAGAACATCCTGCGCGCGTCGTACAGGGCGCTCAAGCCCGGCGGCTGGTTCGTGCTGGATTTCTTCAACGCCGGGGCCGTGACCGGATCGCTCGTGCCCCGCGACGAACGGCGGATCGACGGGCACACCGTCATCCAGGAACGGGCAATCCGCGGCAACCGCGTCGTCAAGCGCATCACGATCAGCGCCAACGGAGAGACCCGGACGTTCACGGAATCCGTGCGGCTGTACAGACCGGAGGACCTGCGCGCGCTCCTGGCCCGCGCCGGCTTCACGGTGCAGCGCGAGTTCGGCGACTACGACGGCAATCCGCTGCTGGATTCTTCGCCGCGGTGCATCCTTTTCGGACGAAAATGAAAACACTGCTCATTGCCTGGACCCTTTTCATCCTGCTCGCCGCGCACGGGTGCGGGATCTTTTCCACCCGGAACCCGGAGGAACCGATTGCGGCCAGCGACACGTACCAGCCCCCGGTTTCCCCGGAGATCGTTCTCGAGAATCTCGCCGCCTCCATCCGCGAGCGCAACAGCAACAATTACCTGCGCTGCCTTGTGGACACCGTCAGCTCCGAACGGCGGTTCCGGTTCATCCCGACCTCCGACGCTGCGGGGCGTTACGCCTCCGTGTTTGCAAGCTGGAATCTCCAGTCGGAGCAATCCTACTTCCAGAACATCATCGCCGTCACGCCGGCCGACGCGCAGTCGTCGCTCGCGCTGAACGGCTCCTTCCAGGTTCTCACCAGCGATTCCAGCCTGTACTTCGCCGACTACATCCTGGTCGTCCGGCACGGGCTTAGCGGCATCCCGGAAACGTACTCGGGACGGCTTCAGTTCACGCTGGCCACCGACCGCAACCAGTTCTGGAGCATCGTGCAGTGGGAGGACATCGAGCAGGCGGGCAAGGCAAGCTGGAGCGACCTGAAGGGGAGGTTTTCAAACTGATGCGAAGAAGAGAGGGAAACGCGGTTCGACACGGATTCACTCCCGGCGGTCTTGTGGGAGCCGGCCTCGTTCTGTGCTTCCTTCTCGTCGTTGCCTCGTGTAATCCCTTCGCGCCCGCCATCGAGACGGGGGAGGACGGCAACCAGGGGATCCTGGGCGATCAACGCACGGTGGAGGGCGTGTTCCAGAACTTCTGGTACGCGTACACCTTCAAGGACACCACCATCTACGGCCAGCTTCTGCACCGGAACTTCGTGTTCACCTACCGGGATTTCGACAAACTCGTGGACGTGAGCTGGGGCAGGGACGAAGACATGCTCATCACCGACCGGATGTTCAAGAACGCCACAAATCTCAACCTTGTCTGGAACAACATCGTCGGGCTCAGCGGCGACAGCCTCACCACCGACGTTACGCGGAGCTTCAACCTCGTGGTAACCTTCAATCCCACCGACGTCACGCGCGTGGACGGACGGGCCAGCTTCCGGCTGGTGCGGGAACACCCGGACCAACCCTGGCAAATCGATCGGTGGCGCGACGAGTCGAATTTCTGACCGCGCTATTTCGGATTGCTGTGGATGAAAGAGAACGCATGTACGTGGATGGACTTCGCTCACCACCACGTGGCTGGTGGTATGGGTATTCTCTAATCCCTATAACCTTTCCCTGCCCTTTAGTCGAACCCCGTCCGCTGTCAGCATCACCGGTGTCCCCAGGCCGAGTCGCTTCAGCGACGCAAGCTGCGTGGCGGCGTCTCCCACCACGAGGTACACCATCCGCTCCGGATCGATGTACTTTTGCGCCAGCTCCCGGTGCCTTTCCACGGTCATCTTCCGGATGACTTCCTCCTGCCGCTTCACGTAATCCAGCGGCAAGTCGTATGCGGCGATGGTGTTCAGCATGGACAGCAACGCTCCAAGGGTCTCGAAGCGCCGCGCGTTCGATTTGAGAAGAGCGTTGCGCGTTAAATCCATGTCCTCGGCGGAGATGCCTTCGCGGTACTTCAGCATCTCGTCGCGGAAGATCTTCACCGACTCGAACGTCGCGTCCGTCTGCACGCCCGCACGCGCGGTGAAAGTGCCCGGGTACCTGCTGGCGGAAAAGCCGGTGCGGGCGCCGTAGGTATAGCCTTTCTCCTCGCGCAGGATCATGTTGACGATGCTGTTGAAACTGCTCCCCAGCTTGTAATTCATCACGTACGCGGGGTAGAAGTCCGGGTCGGTATAGGCGAGGGCAAGATAGCCGATGCGAATTTCCGACTGCTTTGCCCCCGGGAAATCCACGAAGTACAGCGTCGGTCGCTCGGGCATGGCCGGCATGGTTGGTTCGGGTAAATCGACGTCCTTCACCTCCCACTTCCGGGACAGCGACGAGAACGTGGAAAGGGCGTCCGGCTTGGAAACATCGCCGACCACCGCGACGTGCGCTACCGACGGCGAGAAGTTGCGATCGTAGTACGTCTTGAGATCATCCAGCGTCATGGCGGACACGGATTCCGTTGTGCCGAGGACTGAGCGGCCGAGAGGATTGTCGCTGCCGTACACCAGGCGGTTGAACACGTTGCCGGCGATAACGGCCGGATTTGCACGGTTCCGGCGAATCTGCTCGACGACTTCCTTCTTGAGGCGCTCGAATTCCTTCTCATCCCAGCGCGGCTGGAGGAGAATTTCCTCGGCCAGAGCATAGGTCTCCGCGAAACGGGAGGCAAGACAGGAGGCGGTAAGCGTGACGGCTTCCTTCGAAGCGTACATTCGTATGCTTGCTCCCAGGCCGTCGATTGCTTCTTCGAGCTCGACGGGCGTGCGGTTTTTCGTTCCCTCGGTCATGAGGCGGGCGAGAAGGTTGGCGGCACCCGCGTGGGCCGGGTCTTCGCCGAGTGTCCCCCCACGCAGAGTGACCTGGAATTGTACCAGCGGTAGTTCCGTGTGTTCGATACCGAGGACGCGCATCCCGTTGTCAAGATTTGCGTCCCAGACAGCAGGAAGGTTGAGCAGGGGATCAGGACCCTGTGGCGGCTCTTTGGAGCGATCGAACGAGGACGGAATCGTATCCATCGATACCACAGCGCCTTCCGGTGCGCGAATATTCGCATCGTCAGCGGGGATGGTGAACTCCCGGGAATCCGCGGCGGACAAGACAGCCTTCCCGCGCGGCACGCAACTGGTGAGTACATACGGCTTGTCCTTGACGTATTGTCCGTACACGCGCAGTATATCGTCTTTCGTCACGGACAGGATACGTTGGCGTTCCGTGACGATGTAATCCGGAGAACCGGCGTATTCGTTGAAGATGGCAAGCTGAAAGCACTTGCCGAGAACACTGGAAATCCTTTGGTAGAACCTCGTCTCCGCTTTCGCCTTGATGCGGTCCAGGTCTTTATCCGTGAACTTCTCCTTTTCGAATCGCGCCAGGCCCTCCTTAACGGCCTGCTCCACGTCGCCCAGGTTCTGTTCCGGAAAAGCCCGCACGCGAATGCGGAAGACACCTGCCAGTTCCAGGCTGCTCTGGTTCGCCGACACCGAGGGCGCAAGCTTTTTCTCCTTGACGATGACGCTGTAGAGAGGCGCTTTCTTTCCGTCGGCCAGGAGCTGTCCCAGCATGGTGAGCGCGTAAATGTCCTTGGTGTACTGTTCGACGGTAGGAAACACCATGTTCAACTCCGGCGACCGTGCGAAATCGTCTTCGAAATACACGCGTTGGGCGACTTCGAGCTTCACCGGCTTGGGAACCGGATCTTCCGCCCGCTCGATGGGTTTGATCTCGCCGAAGTATTTCTCGATCCATTCCTTCGTTTTCTGGTCATCGAAGTCGCCCGCGACAACAAGCGTGGCGTTGTTGGGCCCGTACCACTTGCGGTAAAACTCGTGGACGTCGGCCAGGGAAGCGCGGCGCAGGTCGTCCAGCGAACCGATCACCTGCCAGTTGTAGGGATGCCCTGCCGGGTACAGCAGCTTGTTGATGACGTAGGATGTCCGGCCGTAGGGGCGATTGTCCACGCGCTGGCGCTTTTCGTTCTGCACTACTTCCTGCTGGTTCCGTAACGCCTCGGGGGTGACGGTGCTGAGCAGGAATCCCATGCGGTCCGACTCCATCCACAGGGCCATTTCAAGCGTGTTCCGGGGAACCACTTCATAGTAAATCGTTCCGTCCTCCCACGTGCCGCCGTTCAGCGTACCGCCCGCGCCCTGGATCTTCAGGAAAAACTGGTCCTGTCCGATGTGCTGCGACTCCTGGAACATCATGTGCTCGAACAGGTGCGCGAATCCCGTCTTGCCCGGAACCTCGCGGTTCGACCCCACGTGGTACAGGATCGCCACTCCGACGAGGGGATCGGAGCGGTCCTTGTGCAGGACAACCTCCAGTCCGTTATCGAGCGTGTATTTCTCGAAGTCAAGGCTGAAGCCCCGTTCGGAATCGCACCCGTTCAACATGGCCACAAACAACACGGCCGCGGGCAGCATCGCCAGGGGCACCGCCGCTGCGAGCAGCCGTTGTAATACAGAACTCGTGTGATCAGATCGCATGGTCACTCCTTCTTGTTATAGAAATCCAACAGCGCTCCCCGCTTGAATAAAAAACCCCCTTGGGGAAGGCCTTGAGGGGGGATGTTTGGCACGTGGAAGCAAGCTTACACTTCCATGATTTCCTTTTCTTTCAGGGAAAGGAGTTCTTCGATGTGCTTGGTGTGCTCTTCGATGATCTCCTGCACCTGGTTCTCCGCGCGCTTTCGTTCGTCTTCCGAAACGTGTTCTTCCTTTTCCGCTTTCTTGAGATGCTCGATGGCGTCCCGCCGGATGTTTCGGAGCGCGATCCGCGCATCCTCGCCGTAGCGGCGGGTAAGTTTGACCAGCTCCCGGCGTCGCTCTTCGTTCAAGGGAGGAATGGGGATGCGGATGAGGTTGCCGTCGTTGGATGGGTTCAACCCCAGCTCGGAGGCGAGAATGGCTTTCTCGATCGCTTCCAGGGAGCTGCGGTCCCACGGCTGGATGCTAAGAGTGTGAGCGTCCAATACGCTGACGGTGGCGAGTTGATTGAGCGGCGTGGGGTTTCCGTAGTATTCCACCCGTATGCCGTCGAGCAGGGCGGTAGTCGCTTTCCCGGTACGGATACTGGCGAGCTCGTGGCGCAGGTGTTCCACGGCCTTGTCCATCCGTTCACGGGTCTCTTTCAGTATCTCCTTCATGGGCATGGATCGGTGTTCTCCGTGTTGTTGAGACAGGAATTAATCCACGATTTCCGAGGTATGGGTCACCAGCGTTCCTACCGGCTCTCCCATCACAAGCCGCTTCAGGTTGCCCGGGACGTTCATGTTGAACACGAGAATGGGCAGGTTGTTTTCGCGGCACAGGGTTATGGCGGTCATGTCCATGACCTCGAGGTTTCGGGTGAGCACGTCGAGATACGAGATGTTCTGGAACCGGAACGCCTCGGGATTCTTTTCGGGGTCGGAATCGTACACGCCGTCCACGCGGGTGCCCTTGATGATAACATCCGCCTGGAGCTCCACCGCCCGCAACGATGCGGCGGTGTCGGTGGTAAAGTACGGATGGCCCGTTCCGGCGCCGAGGATCACGATGCGATTTTTTTCCAGGTGGCGGATTGCCCTCCGGCGGATGTAGGGCTCCGCGATCTGGTTGACCTCGATGGCGGTGGCCAGGCGCGTGTAGATGCCTTTTCGCTCCAGCATGTTTTGCAGCGCAAGGGAATTGATGATGGTGGCCAGCATCCCCATCTGGTCGCCGGTGACCTTGTCGATGCCGTCCGACGATGAAGTCACGCCGCGGTAGATGTTCCCGCCCCCGATGACGATCCCGATCTGCACTCCCAGCTCGTGCACCGAGGCGAGATCCTCGGCGAACTGGACGAGCACCTTCGTATCGATCCCGTAGTCCTTGTCGCCCAGCAGGGCTTCCCCGCTGAGCTTGAGCAATATTCGTTTATACTTCGGGTCCATGCAGATATAATACAAAAAAAGTCTTTTTGCGTGAACAAAAAGACTTTTCAGAATCAGGTTAATCCGTCCCTATCTGGAAACGGTGGTAGCGGGCCACACCGACCGGCGCACCCAGTTTCTTGGAGATTTCTTCCAGGTATTCCTTAACCGTCTGGTTGTTGTCCCGGATAAAGGTTTGTTCGAGCAGACAGTGTTCCTGGTAGAATTTCTGCATTCGTCCCTCGACGATGCGGTCCACGATGTTTTCCGGCTTCCCGGATTCGAGCGCCTGCTGTCGAAAAATCTCCTTTTCCTTTTCCACGACGCCGGAGGTCACGTCGTCGCGGGAAACAGCCAGCGGATTCATCGCGGCAATCTGCATGGCGATGTTGCGACCGACCTCGGTGAGCTCTTCGGCAGGCGAACCGTCCACCGACAGTTCGAGCAAAACGCCCAGTTTGCTGCCGGGATGGATGTAGTCAATAACGATGCCGTTTTCCGTCTTGTAGGAAGCAAAGCGCTTGACGTGGAGTTTTTCGCCGATCTTGGCCGTGGCCTCGTTGAGCGCGTCACCAACCGTGCCGGCTCCGTCGGAAAGACCAAGGAGTTCGTCCACGGTTGCGGGTGCTCCGGACTTGATGACATCGAGAACGCGCTTTGCGAAGGCGATGAAGTCATCACTCCGGGCCACGAAATCGGTTTCGCAGTTGACTTCCACCATGTGGCCCTCGTTCCCCTCGACGGTGGAAAGCACGATGCCTTCCTTGGCTTCGCGGTCGGCGCGCTTGGCGGCCATTGCGGCACCCCGTTTCCTCAGCAGTTCCACCGCTTTTTCGAAATCTCCGTCTGCTTCCATCAGCGCTTTTTTGCAGTCCATCATGCCCGCGCCGGTTTGTTCCCGCAGAGCCCTGACCTGTTGTGCTGTAATTTCCATGTTTTTTCCGTGTCGTCGTCAGTTATTCGTTTGGTTGAGATTCTGTTTCTTTCACCCGCCGCTCGCTCTCCGCTTCCGCCTCGGCTTTCTGCCTGCGCCCCAGTTCCTTGCCTTCTTCCACCGCGTCGCTCATGGCGTGCGTGATGAGCTGGATGCACTTGATGGAGTCGTCGTTTGCCGGAATGGGGTAGTCGATTGGATCAGGGTCGCAGTTGGTGTCCAGGATGGCGAACACGGGAATGTTCAACCGTTTCGCTTCTTTGACCGCGATGTGCTCCTTCATAACGTCCACCACGAACACCGCCCCGGGCAAGCGTGTCATGTCGATGATACCGCTGAGCACCCGGTTGAGCTTTTCCTTTTCCCGCGACAGCATCAGGCGTTCTTTCTTGGTCAGCTTTTCGAACGTCCCGTCGTTCTCGGATTTCTCGATGTTGGCCAGACGCTTGATGCTTTTACGGATGGTCGTGAAGTTTGTGAGCATGCCGCCGAGCCAGCGCTCGGTGACGTAGTTCATCCCGCAGCGGGTCGCTTCCTCGCGCACGATGTCCTTTGCATGGCGCTTGGTCCCTACGAACAGGATTTTCTTACCGCTGGCAACGATCCTGGAGACCTGGTCACAGGCCTTGTCGAGCAGCTCCTGGGTTTTCTTGAGATCGATGATGTGAATGCCGTTGCGCTCCATGAAGATGTAGGGTCGCATCTTCGGATTCCAACGGCGTGTGAGGTGCCCGAAATGGGCACCGGCTTCGAGTAGTTGTTCGAGTGAAACACGCGGCATAATAAACCTCCGGGTTTTTTCCTCTGCGTCCGTCACCTGTACCGGTTATCCGCCGCGGCGGACACCCGCCGGTACATCGGGACGCATGTGTGATGAAACTAGTGAATTAACGCTTGGAGAACTGGAATCGCTTCCGCGCTTTGGGACGTCCGTATTTCTTCCGCTCGACCATGCGCGGGTCGCGCGTCAGCAGGTCGGCGGCGCGTAACGGTGCGCGGTATTCCTCGTCCTTGGCCGCCAGCGCCCTGGCAATCGCCAGCCGAATAGCGCCGGCCTGCCCGGTCAGACCGCCTCCACGCACGATGACGTTGGTGTCGAACTTGTTGTTGGTTTCCGTCACCGTGAACGGAGCGCGAATATCCTGGACCAGCGTCGGCAAGGGAAGGTACTCGTCAACCGGTTTCCCGTTGATGACGATCTTTCCCGTTCCCGGAACCAGGTACGCCCGCGCCACCGCGCTTTTTCTCCGTCCGACATGGATCATGTTGACCATAACCAATCTCCTCTTGATCTCTATTTCGTATCGTTGAATTTCAATTCGATGGGTTGCTGCGCCGAATGCGGGTGTTCATTGCCCGCGTACACCTTCAACTTCTTGAAGATGCGGCGTCCCAACTTGTTGTGAGGGAGCATCCCCTTCACCGCGTGTTCGATCACGAAACGCGGATCTTTCCGCAGCTGATCCTGGAAACTGCGCATCGTCACACCACCCGGGTAGCCGGAGTGCCGGAAGTATTCCTTCTTGTCCTGGCGCTTGCCCGTGACCCGAACCTTGGAAGCATTGATGACGATGACGAAATCTCCTGTATCCACGTGGGGAGTGAATATAGGCTTGTGCTTCCCACGCAGTATCCGGGCGACATTCGCGGCCAGGCGACCAAGCACCATGCCGTCCGCATCAACGACGTACCATTTCTTTTCTACGTCTGCTTCCCTGGCCTGGAATGTTTGTATTGTTGTCTTGCTCATTGGTAATATGATAAATACATGAAACGGTAAAAATAAAGCTAAATACAAAGGTAGCCAGCAATTACATGAAAGTCAAGGAACCAGGAAAACGTGTATTCGCATCGATTCGGGTAATTACCGAAAGCCCTTGTGAAAACGCATAAATAGCCCCATTTTTCAGGGGTATTCGCAAACACGGCGTTGAGGGACGCGTCGCTGAACTCGTGTCTTTTTATGGATTATTCCACGGTGCGAAGAGACGTTTTCTCCCGATCATCGCCGATTGAGAGAAAATATTTGCACGGCATCGGCTCCATATCACCCCGAACGTCTGCCAGTTGCGCGTTGCGTGAGCGTGGTCTCCTCCTTCTGTTGGCCTTCATCATGAGCATCCACGCGTTGCCGGCACAGCCCACCCTGACGTTAGGCGACGTCGATACTTCCGCCTATCCCGCGCTCGTTTTTCCCTTCCGCATCGTAAACACGGGCGCACTTTTCATACCTGGCGACGACACGCCGCGCAGGCTCGCCGAAAACGGTGACGACCTCTCCTTTACCATCGATTGCCCGGAACGCCGTCGACTGCCTGTATCCGTTGCCGTTGGCGTGGAGCGCAGCCTTGTCTCCTTCCTGCCCGAAGCACGGAACGCCGCCCGCGCGTTCATCCGCCGTCTAAGGTTTACCGACAACAACGACGAGGCTTCCCTGTGGACCTTCGCCACGTTCATCGACCTGCGTGTTCCCGTCACGCGGGACAGCGCACGGCTCGAC
>JALUUP010000247.1 GCA_027021285.1 Bacteroidota bacterium
GGAATCACCTTTTTCCCTGAAAGGTACTGGCCCGTCAGGGATTTCTTGATCAAGCCGAGTTTGGCAGGCTCGGTTATTGCCACGATTTCGCCGCCGTGGACGCCGGCCCGCGGGCCCAGGTCCACCACGAAGTCGGCGGATTTGATCATGTCAGGGTCATGCTCGACGACGAGAACGGTGTTGCCGGAGTTCCTCAGCTTTTGGAGCAACGAAATGAGGCGCTGGTTGTCCCGCGGGTGCAGGCCGATACTGGGTTCGTCGAGGACGTACAAAGCGCCGACGAGCGAGGAGCCCAGGCTGGTGGCGAGGTTGATACGCTGTGTTTCTCCTCCGGACAAAGTGTGAGCGAGGCGATCCAGCGTGAGGTAGCCCAGGCCAACCTCGTCGAGGAACTGCAAGCGACTGCGGATTTCCTTCAAGATGCGATCCGCGATTGTCTGCTCGTAATCGGTTAGCGCGAGCGTATCGAAAAATGTGCGGGCGTCCGCGATAGGCATGCGCACAATCTCATGGATGCTCTTGCCGCTGATTTTTATCGCGAGGCTTTCCGGTCGGAGGCGTGAGCCTCCGCAATCAGGGCACGTCGTGTAACCGCGATAGCGGGCGTGGAGAATACGGTAATGCATCTTGTAGGATTTCTTCTCCACCATCGCGAAGAATCCCTTGATGCCGAGGAAGCCCCGGCAGCCGTTGTACACGAAATCCTTCTCGCGTTGCGAGAGTTGTTCGTAAGGTATGTCGAGATTGATGTCGTGTTCCGGGGCGACACGAATCAGGTTCAGGAGGTGTTTTTTATGAGCGGGGGAATTCCAGGGTTGGACAGCGCCCTCCCGGAGGGACTTGTTACGGTTTGGAATGATGAGATCCATGTCCAACCCGATGATCCGGCCGAAACCCTGGCAGGCCGGGCACGCGCCAATGGGATTATTGAACGAAAACAGCTTCGGGTCCGGTTCGGGGTACACGGTATGGCACGCCGCGCACTCGAACCTGGCGCTGAATTTCCATTCTTCGCCACGTTCCACGAGGTATATACATACGTTGCCCCCGCTTTCGTGAAACGCGGTTTGCACCGAATCGGCGAGCCGCGCAGTATCCATTTCCCGTTGCCACACGAGCCGGTCAACAACGACGCGTATGTCTTTCTTATCGCACCGGATATCTTCAAGCTCCTCCAGTTCACGGAGCTCACCATCGACCAGGACGCGGGCAAATCCCTGTTCGCGAACGTTTTCCAGTTCGGCCTGGAGGCTCTGGCCCTCGTGTGCCAACAAGGGAAATGTAACATAAAGCCGTGTACGGTCGGGCAAGGTTTTGAGCCTGTCGATCGCCGTTCGGACGGAATCGCGTTGCACGAGTTCACCGTCATTGAAGCAGTATGTTTTTCCAATCCGGCCGAAAAGAAGGCGAAGGTAGTCGTAGATTTCCGTGGTTGTTCCCACAGTGGAACGAGGATTCCGGGCGACGGTCTTTTGCTCGATGGCGATGGCCGGGGAGATGCCCTGGATGTAATCCACGTCTGGTTTGTCCATGCGCTCCAGGAATTGGCGCGCGTACGCGGAGAGGCTTTCCACGTAGCGGCGCTGGCCTTCCGCGTAAATGGTGTCGAAGGCAAGGCTGGATTTTCCGGAACCGCTGACGCCGGTGATGACAATAAGCCGGTACCGCGGCAATTCGAGCGAGATGTTCTTGAGCATGTTCACCCGCGCTCCACGGATAATGATGTGTGTTCGCGGAGAAACCGCCTGGCGTTTGCGACGAGGTTTTCCGGGGGCGGGTTCAGCCATGGGAGGTTTTTCGTTTTGATTGTTGCGGCGCGAGTTCGGTCCGAAGGAATTCCGCCGTGTAGCTTTTCCTCGATCTAAGAATCGTTTCCGGTGTTCCCTGGGCCACGATATATCCTCCCTCATCGCCGCCCTCGGGACCGAGATCCACGATCCAGTCCGCGCATTTGATTACTTCGAGATTGTGCTCGATGACGATAACGGTATTGCCGCGATCCACCAGCCGGTTCAGCACGCCAAGCAGCATACGGACATCTTCGAAATGCAAACCCGTGGTAGGCTCGTCAAGGATGTACACGGTTTTTCCCGTACTGATCTTGGAAAGTTCGGTGGCCAGTTTGACCCGCTGGGCTTCCCCCCCGGAGAGGGTTGTCGCTCGTTGACCCAGTCGAATGTATCCCAGCCCCACGTCGTACAACGTATCCAGCTTCCTCCTGATCGGATGGATTTCGCTGAAGAACTCACGCGCTTCCTCGACGGTCATGTTGAGGACGTCGTTGATCGATTTACCGTGGAAGTGCACGGCGAGCGTTTCCCGGTCGTAACGCCGGCCGTTGCAGACGTCGCAGACCACGTACACATCGGGCAGGAAGTTCATCTCGATTTTCCTGACGCCGTCGCCCTTACACGCATCGCATGAACCTTCGCTCACGTTGAAACTGAAGCGACCCGGTTTGTAACCCCGGATCTTCGACTCGGGGAG
>JALUUP010000248.1 GCA_027021285.1 Bacteroidota bacterium
CTCAGCTTCTCGCCCGATCTTATTTACGGCAACGCGGGGTACTCCACCTTCTACGGCGTACTGGGCACGACACAGATGGCGTTCAGCGACATGCTGGGAGATCACCAGATATTCTTTCTCACCAACCTTTTGATCGACCTGAAGAACAGCGATTACGCGCTGGCCTATTACTACCTGAAGAACCGCATCGACTGGGGGATCCAGGGGTACCACAGCGCCCGGTTCATCATCTCACCCTCGTCATTCGGACCGTGGGAAGTGCTCTACCGTTACCGGGATTACGGCGGCGCGGTCAGTGGCTCCTATCCCTTCGACCGATTCCGGCGCGTGGATTTCGGTCTCAACTGGATGAACCTGACCCGCGAGAACCTGGACGAGCCGTACGATCCGCCCCAGGAATGGAGCTTGCTGCTGCCGCAGCTCAGCTACACGTACGACAACTCGCTGTGGCGGTGGGGATTTGCTCCAACCATCGGGACGCGCTACACCGTTGGCCTGCTGGCCTCGCCGAAGATCTTCTCCAAGGGGCTCGAGTTCATCACGCTGACCTTCGATTACCGCCACTATTTTCGCATCGGCAAGGAAGTGTCGTGGGCGGTGCGGGGAGCGGGAGGAGGCAGTTTCGGACCGAACGCCCAGAGGTTCTTCATCGGCGGCACGGAGAACTGGATCAACCGCCGGTTTGCCACGGGATACATTCCCATCGAGAACGCGGAGGATTTCGCCTTCCTGACGCCGGGCCTGCCCCTGCGCGGCTACGACTACGCGGAGCGCATCGCGTCGAAGTACGTTCTGTTCAACACGGAATTCCGTTTCCCGCTTGTGAAGTACTTTTTCGGCGGTGTGATGCAGTACCTGTTCCAGAACGTGTACGGAACCTTTTTCGCGGACATCGGCGCGGCGTTCAAGGACTTCTCGTCGTTCCGCGCCTACGCACGCACCGAAACGGGGGAAATACGCGAACAGAGCCTCCTGTCCGGAACCGGCTTCGGCGTCCGGATGTGGTTCCTCGGCTTCCCGCTCAAGATCGACGTGGCCTGGGCCTTTCACGGCAAGGATTTTTCGCCTCCGCGGTATTACTTTTCCCTCGGCGCGGATTTCTGACCCGCGTGTAACCGGACGTGAAACTGGAATGAAAAAACAGAACATCGTTGTTGTTGGCGCCACGGGCATCGTTGGCCGGACGCTGGTTCGCATCCTGGAAGAACGTCGGTTCCCGGTCGATCGGCTTATCCTCGTCGCTGGTCGGCGGTCGGTGGGGAAGGAGTTGCCCTTTCGTGGAGAGAATGCAGGCGTGGCCGGGTTGAGCGAGGACGTGTTCGACGGCGCGGACCTCGCGTTCTTTTGCGCGGGCGGCGACGTCAGCGGGGAATGGATCCCCCGCGTGCGGGAGCGCTGCCGCCTCGTCGTCGATCTCAGCAGTGTCTTCCGCATGGTCCCGGACGTTCCCCTCGTCGTGCCGGAAGTGAACGGCGGAGATATCGGCGCCTTCGGCTCGAACGTTATCGCCAATCCCAACTGCTCGACCGTACCCCTTGTGATGGTGCTCAAACCCCTGCACGAGACGTTCACGGTACGCAGAGTGACGGTTTCAACCTACCAGGCGGTGAGCGGCGCGGGGCAGGAGGGGATCGACCAGTTGGAGCGCGAGTTGCGCGGCGGTGAGACCGGGCCGATGAAGTTTCCGCATCCCATCGCGGACAACTGCTTGCCCCACGTGGACGTGTTCCTGGAGGACGGCTACACGAAGGAAGAGCACAAGGTCATCAACGAAGTGCGGAAAATCCTTCACGACGATTCCATTCGCGTTGCTCCTACCTGCGTGCGGGTGCCCGTGCGAAACTGCCATTCCGAGTCCGTCAACATCGAGTTTGAAAACCCCGTCTCCCTTGGCGAGGTGCGGGAGTTGCTGGCCTCGTCGCCGGGCGTCGTTGTTCGGGATGATCCGGGGCGTGGGCTCTATCCTCTGGCCCGGATCGCGAGCGGGAAGGACGAGGTGTTCGTGGGACGCCTGCGGTCGGACCCGTCGGTGGAGCACGGCATTGCGCTTTGGATCGTGTCGGACAACTTACGCAAGGGAGCGGGCACGAACGCGGTGCAGATCGCGGAACACTGGATGGAACGCGATCGATGACCGGGTGTTCGTAGCAACACGTCAATATCTCTGAATCAGAGCGGGGAAATCTCATGAGCCGACTGGTATTTGATATCGAGACATCGGGCTATCCTTTTGAGTCCCTGGACCCGGAACGGCAGGAGTACCTCCTGAAATTCGCCGAGACGGAAGAGGAGCGCGAGGATGCGATCAAGAAAATCAACCTTTACCCGTACACGGCACTGGTGGCGTGTATCGGGATGCTGAACGTTGATTCCCTCAAAGGCGAGGTACTCGTGAACGCGCCCGGCATGGAGCCCTGGGAATCGGAAGACGGCGCGGTCCAGTTCGTTCCCGGCAGCGAGGAGGAAGTCATCGGG
>JALUUP010000249.1 GCA_027021285.1 Bacteroidota bacterium
AGCGGACAACGGTCAAACGTGGACGCGGATTCCCGTCGGCGGGTATCAATCCAAGACGATCAATCACGTCGTGGTCGCCCCGGATCAATCGATCTACCTGGGAACCGGTGGCATGGGCGTGCTATGGTCATCGGACGGCGGAGATTCCTGGACTTCGATCAATACGAATTTGTCGGATATCGTCATCCAGGACCTGGCTGTGTCGCAGTCCGGAAAGGTCTTCCTTGTTACCGGCGAAGGTCAACTCTTCCGCGGCGCGGACTACCTGGCGCCACCGCCGCCGCCACGCCCATCGTTCCCTCCGCAGAACGCGACGTGCCTTTCGGATACGGTGTATCTTCATTGGAAAAAAATACGCGGCGTGAAATCCTATCACCTCCAGCTTGGAACGGACCGCAGCTTCACCTCCGGCTTGTTTCTCGACGATTCAACCATTTCCGTGGAGCGTGCCAGAGCGAGCGGGCTTGCGTACGGGACGCGATACTGGTGGCGCGTGGCCGCCGGAAACGCAGCGGGCAAGGGCGATTGGTCGATCCCGCTGTCGTTCAGCACGATGGCCGAGCCGCCACGGGCGCCCGGCATCATCAGTCCTGAAACGGGGGATACGATCGACATACTCGTTGCGCAATTGTCGTGGGAACCGATCGAGTGCGCGCGGGCCTACCACCTGCAAGTCGCCGCGGATTCCATATTCGCTCCCGGAAGCCTGATCGTGGATTCGGTCCTGGAGAAGCACGTTTTTACACTTCGGAACCTCACGTTCAACCGCCACTATTACTGGCGCCTGAAAGCCGAATTCGAGCACGCGTCCGGACCCTGGTCGCCCGCGGCTTCGTTCTTTATCTATCAAGCAATCCTCTCCGCCTCCTTGCCGGCGGCTCCGCCGGCCAGTCCGGGCCTGGGGAGATGTTACCCGAACCCGGTCAGCTCTGTCGCCGCCATTCCGTTTTCGATTTCACGCGCGGGACCGGTTTCACTGGAAATTTACTCCATGCTGGGCAGAAGGTTGTCGGTAGTCGTGGATGAAGTTCTCGAGCCCGGATCCTACACCGCGCAATGGAACGGCGCCTCGTTTCCGAACGGCGCGTACATGGTCGTCCTTCGCGCGTCTTCCCGTACGCGGACGGAAACGCTGGTCATCTCACGATGAGAAAACCTGATATTATTCAGGTCTCTGTTTTCTCCATCAACGGTAGAATCCTGTTTCGTCGTAACATCAGCGTGACGCAAGGCGATAATAACACAATGAATATTCCGATAGGCAATCTGCCTGACGGTGTGTATTTCGTGATCACTACCCATGGTCGAACACTACCCGCAAAGAAATTTCTCATCGTGCGCTGATTCGACTTTTTCACCCTGACCACCGGGAATGTTACGCTTCATGCTGTTTCGACTCTTCTCCATCTTGTGTATGAATTACCATCAATGAAAAGCGGCGCTCCTTTGGAGTGAAGCGCCGCCTGTATGATTCACAGAACTTGAAGTAATAAACGTTTACTGTCGGGTGGCCGGCTGCCCGGTCGTGACGGCATCATCGAATCCACATTTCCACGCGGCGGTTCTTTTCCCTGCCGGCGGGGGTGGAGTTGGAATACAAAGGCAGCGCGGCTCCCAGGCCCATCGCCACCGCGGGTTCCACTCCGCGCTCCAGGAACAAGGTCGCCACGGAGTGCGCGAGGTCCTCGGAGATCACCTGCTCTCCTTCCGGACTACCGATCTTGCCGGAGAATCCAAACAACAGAAGCTGCCGGTCCGTGTTTTCCGGACGGTTGAGATAATCCGCCACGCGGGAAATCTCCCGCTGCGAACGTGTGTCGAGAATCGACGTGCCGGGCCGCAGCCGGAGCGAATAGACGAACTTCGTGGCGTTGCGCGTTGCAGTCATATACGGCCCGGGCGCCGCTCCTCTCACCCTGGGAATCATCTTGTGGAGCAGCAAGTCGTAATACCCGAGACCGCGTAAAAACGTCTGGCCGGTGTCCGAAAGCACAAACTCCCTGAAGCCGTCAACGAAATTGTTGGAGGTGAACGGATGCGTGTACAGGTAGAGACGCCGGGTCAGCGGATATTCCTCGGACTCGATGGAGGTGAAGTCGGGCAGCATCGGGCGATGCCCGTATGCGGAAAGGGGGACGACCCGGGCTCTTCCCTGGTTTCCCACTTTGACCAGGCCGATTCCCGTGTAATCTCTCAGCACTTTAACGGCAATGGATGAATCCGTGTCACGTGTCTGGATGTTGTTTTCGCGAACATCACCGGGTTCGGTACTGATACCGAATTCATGGAAGATGTCCGTGGCGTGGACGGGAACGTAGACGCGGATTTTTCCGCCTCCGCTTCCCCCGACGGTTGCCCAGCGAGTGACCCGGCCCGCGAGAATGTTCTTGAGCTGGTCGAGCGACAGCGACTGGATGGGATTGCGAGGATTCACGATCACGGCGTAGGCGTCCAGGCCCATTACGTAT
>JALUUP010000250.1 GCA_027021285.1 Bacteroidota bacterium
CCACGACGTCAGCACCTTCGATTCCCTGGCTGGTGACAGGGTTACGAACTGTCCCTGAAAGGGTCACCGAGGCCGGCGTGTTGGGGGCGTCGTTTGAACACCCGGAAACAGATAATAAGACCCCCACGAGCAACAACAGACAACGTTGTCTCCATGTCATGCTGCGATCTCCTTGTTTATGATTTAATACTACACACAGACGTGACACTGCCTGTATTGATGGAGAGCGTCGCCCCGGATGGGACTGGTCCAAAAGGATGTTAACTTTTGGCTGGGTTAAAATATACTACGGCTTTTGACACGAAAGCAAATGTACAAGATTCGTGCGAGTTCCATGTCATTGGATGTTCAAGTGACCCTGGAGTTCCCGGGCCAGCTTCACCGCCGCGTCAATGGCCTGACCGCGCGGGTGATTATTCGCGAAAACGTACACGGTTTCCGCCTCTCGGTGAAGCTCACCGACGTTCTTCGCAAGTTCCTTGATCTCTGAATCGCTGTACGAGTAGTCGTAGCGGGTGACGTTATCACCCGAGAACCACTCGTCCGCGCGTCGCCCATGCAGCCGATAATATGCAATTTCGCTGGTGACATGAACCTCGTTGTGAGTGAGACCCGGTAATCGTGGAGCATCCACCGAGCAAAGGGCGACACGCCATTTCCGCATGATCTCGAACGTCCGTTGATGAAACCAGCTCAGGTGCCTGAATTCCATGACCAACGGCAGCGGATCGAAATACTCGGCTATTTCGGCCAGGTAGTCGTACGATCGTTGCGTGCACTTGAAACTGTATGGAAACTGGAACAGGACAGCAGCCAGTTGATCATGTTCGCGCAGTGGTTCAAGCGCTTCCGCGTATATTCTCCAAATCTCGCGTTCTTCCGTACGTTCATGGGTCATGCTTCTATGGGCCTTCACGGCGAACCGCATCTGTGTGGCCTTGCGGCGGATCTGTTCCAGCGTCGTCGCTGACGGCATGCTGTAGTACGTATAATTGATTTCAGAGACAGGGAAGAACTGCTGGTAATACGGCAGCATTTGCGGTTTCTTCAACCGGGGGGGATAAAAGGAACCGATCCAATCCTGGTACGACCAACCGCTGGTGCCGATGTATATTCCTTCTTTCACGAGGGAACGAATCGCCTTGAATTGTGCCGGCTCAATAGGGTCAGGCCCAGGTGACAGTTTGAATTGCATGATCGTGATATTTCCGGGAACTCGTTTTCATTTGCGCCATCGCGGATTCTTTATTCACGACCAGGCGCTTCAGGTCATGTGCCGGAACAGATATCGTCGCCCTTGAAGAAGTAATGTATCTCGTACACAGCTGAGTCTGGACCATCGGAACCATGGACCACGTTTCGCTCGATGTCGGTCGCGAGATCGCGGCGGATCGTTCCCGGGGCGGCTTTGCGGGGATCGGTTGCTCCCATCAGCGTCCGCCAACGGGAAATGGCATTCTCGCCTTCAAGGACCATGAGCACTACCGGCCCGGAAGTCATGAACCCGATCAGCGACCGGAAAAACGGCTTCTGACGGTGGACGTAGTAGAATCCTTCCGCCTTTCGCTCGGACAGCAATTCCATGCGCATGGCAGCGATGGCAAGGCCCTCGTCTTCAATTCTTCGAATGACTTCTCCTACAAGCCGCGCTGCGGTTCCGTCGGGTTTGATGATGGCAAGAGTCTGTTCCATGTCAGTTTCTCGATGTTCAAGTGAGGTTCGATCGGGATACTCTCGATCCGGAAACCGTTGTGTTTCGTAATACATTCGTTCCACCGGGAAAGATACGATCAATATCGTGGAGGAAAAAGCGGACGCGGGGAACCGGTAAATTGAATCACCGCCGGGTATGGCGGAACAGTGCTATCGAGGCTGGTCCATGATATACCCGAAGAAATATCCGGGACTTCGTCGCCGCGGGAATTCGTCCATCATGCGAACTCCTGCATTCAGTACGAAAACATCTCTTCAAACGGCGGTTGAAGCGGAACGGAAAATCTTATACTTTACGGGACAATGCTGTCATGTACATCCAGAAACGGGCTTAACCATGATTGACAAATTTGAAGAACTGCTTGGTGACGAAGCACAACACTTGCTCGAACATACGTGCCAGGGAATCCCCAGGGACCAGCTCCACCTGCCCGGTCCGGATTTTATTGATCAGGTCTGGCAGATCAGCGACCGACCTACGCCGGTCCTGGTTAACATGCATCGCCTTTTTAACACCGGGAGACTGGCGGGAACCGGCTATCTCTCGATTCTGCCCGTAGATCAGGGGATCGAACATTCCGCGGGTGCGTCGTTCGCTCCGAATCCCATCTACTTCGATCCGGAGAACATCGTCAAGCTTGCAATCGAAGCCGGGTGCAACGGTGTCGCTTCCACCCTGGGCGTTCTCGGTTCCGTTGCCCGGAAATACGCCCACAAGATTCCGTTCATTCTGAAGATCAATCACAA
>JALUUP010000251.1 GCA_027021285.1 Bacteroidota bacterium
TTATTCGAGGTGCAGCAAACCCTCCTCTCGACCCTGAGGCTGCCGTGACGGAGCACGAGCGCTGGATGCACGCCGCCTTGAAGGAAGCGGAGATCGCTTACGAGGAAAAAGAAGTGCCCGTGGGAGCGGTGGTCGTGAAAGACGGACGCGTCATCGGCAAGGGACACAACCAGATCGAGCAACTCCAGGATCCGACGGCGCACGCGGAGATGATTGCCATCACCGCCGCTGCCGCTACCCTCCGCTCACGGCGGCTGGAAGAGTGCACACTGTACGTGACCCTCGAGCCCTGCCCCATGTGTTCCGGTGCAATTGTGCTGGCCCGCATTCCTACGCTGGTATTCGGCGCATTCGACTCGAAGATGGGAGCCTCGGGAACACTGTACACCATCACCGAGGACGCCCGCCTGAACCATACCGTGCACGTCATCCCCGGCGTGAACGACAAGGAAAGCAGCAGCCTGCTGAAAGCGTTCTTTTCTTCTGTAAGAAAACCAATATAGTTTTCACTCGTACCGCAACGCATCGATCGGGCTAAGCATCGACGCTTTCCGGGCCGGGTAAAAACCGAAGAAGATTCCCACTACGCCGGAAACCACGATTGCCAGCAGGATGGACTCCGTGGAGATCATCGTGGGCCAGCCTTCGATCTGGGTCACGATCCTCGATCCAACCACCCCTACCACTATCCCCAGGATTCCGCCGATGGCGCTGAGGACGATGGCTTCGGTCAGGAACTGGAACATGATGTCCCACCTGCGGGCGCCCACCGCCATGCGAATACCGATTTCCCGCGTGCGTTCCGTTACGGAAACAAGCATGATGTTCATGATCCCGATGCCGCCCACGATCAACGAAACGGCGGCGACACTGTACAGGAGCGAAGTGAACACGGACGAGGTCTCCTGGGCTGCAGACGCGATTTCCGTCTGGGTCCGGATGGTGAAAGGATTGTCCGCGCTTTCGTCGGAAACACGCAAGCGGCTTCTCAGCACTCCTTCGATCTGGCCGGTCGCCGCTTCGACTTCACCCTCGGACACGGCCGACGCATAAATAAGCCCCACGTAGGGAGTGCCGACGAGCAATCGCTGCACCGTGGAGAACGGGGCCATGATGATGTCGTCCTGGTCCTGCCCGAACATGTTCTGCCCCTTTTCCTCCAGCACTCCGATAACCCGGAACGGAATCTTGCGGAAACGGATGATCTTGTCCAGCGGATCCATGTCGCCGAACAGGTTCTCGGCAACGGTTTTCCCGATGACGCAGACTTTCGCAACGGCACGGCTCTGCTGCTCGGAGAAAAATGTTCCCCGCTCGACGCGCCAGTCTTTTATCAGGAGGTAATCGGGATACACGCCGTACGCGCTTGTGCTCCAGTTCATGTTGCCGTACACCACCTGGCCGCCTGTCCTGGCCACCGGCGTCACAGCCGCCACCGAGGGACAGCTTTGCCGGATGGCCCTGGCGTCCGCTTCCTTGAGCCGATTGAAACTTCCCGCCCCGCCGCGCACGCCCCCGTGCCTGTGGGAGCCGGGAAAAATGATGATGACGTTGCTGCCCAGACTGCTGATTTGCTGCTGCACCTGGTGCTGTGCGCCCTGTCCGATTGCCACCACCGCAATAACCGATCCCACGCCGATGATGATCCCCAGCATGGTCAAGAAAGAGCGGGTCTTGTGGCGCAACAACGAATCGAGCGACGTGAGGATGATTTCCATGATTTTCATGCCGTCACCTCCTGCGCCGCATGCGGAAACCGCCGAATGGATTGTTGGCCCCGTCTTCACCCGTGTCGCCGGTCACCACCGCCCCCACGATGACTTCTTCCCCTTCCCGGAGGTCACCGACTACCAGCTCCGTGTACATACCATCGCTGATGCCAAGTTTGACGGGCACTGCTTTCAGCGTACCCTTGCTTGTAAGCACCCAGATTTTTCCGGGGTAAATCTTCGGCTGCTCGACCGGCCGGTCGCGGTTCAGCTTTTTGGTAAGCGCGCGAGGAGGAGGACCGCTTTCTTCCACGGCGGAAGAGTTCCGCAGGCGGTCGCGGTCGAAGCCGCTGAAAGCCGTCCCCCTCCCCGGCTGGAACTTCTGCCTGCGCATCCCGGAGAACCGCTTCACGAACTTCTCCCGCAGTTCTTTCCGTTCCTCGGGCGACATGCTCATCATTTTCTTTCGAATCTCTTCTCGCGACATTCCCTTGAAAGGATTAGCGTTATTTTCGCCCGCTTTCGCCACCGATTCTGTTTTCTTTGACGATGGATGAACGGCCTTTTTGCCTTTCTTCCCCGTCGCCGTCTTCTGACCAGCAGGCATCGAATCCTTCCGGGCTTTTACCGGCGGTTCTTCCCGCGTCTCGGAACCAGCCGCCGCGTCTTCCACGTTTGCGTACTTCGGCGGCCTGAAACGCACGGCGAGATTGGGAACCCGCAGCACACCTCGCCGCTCCTGGACAAG
>JALUUP010000252.1 GCA_027021285.1 Bacteroidota bacterium
TTCCCTCATCCGTGTATCCTCGCCTCTCCCGGCAGGCTGGAGACGATTTCCGCCTCGATGTCCAGGAGCTCATCGAACCTCCTTTCGGTTTCCTCCTCCCCGGTCAGCTCCCGGGCCAGCTTCAGGAACAACGCGTAGTGCCCCGCCTCGGAAGGAATCAGTTCCGTGAACAGCGCCTTGACCCGTCCCTCCGGCAAGGCTTCCGCCAGCAGGCTGAACCGCTCGCAGGAACGCGCCTCGATCAACGCCGCTACCAGGAGCGAATCCTGCAAGCGCTGCGGCTCTCCCTTGCGCACGTGTTCCCGGAGGCGGTTGACGTAGATGTTGGAATCATCCCGCGGAAGCGTTTTGCCCCGTTCGCGCACCACCGCAAACACGAGGGAGAAATGCTGGATTTCCTCCTCGGCCAGGGCGGCCATTCTTTCGACCAGGGTCGAGTGGTGGGGATAGCGGTTGAGGAGACTGAGGGCGGTGGCGGCGGCTTTCTTCTCGCAGTGCGCGTGATCGGCCAGGATAGCGTCGAGATCGGCCACGGCGGTTTCCACCCACCGTTGCGAAGACGCGCGTCGAAGTCGCAGCATACCCATTCAGGTCTTCAGCTTTTTCTTCTTGGCGGCGGGAAAGAGAACGTTGTTCAAGATGAGGCGGTACCCGGGAGAGTTCTTGTGTAGCCGCAGGTCCGTGGGTGGATCGCCTACCTGGTGCTGGTAATCCTCGGGATCGTGGCCGCCCAGGAAAGTGAACGTCCCCCGGCCGTAGTTGCCGTGCAGGTATTTCACTTCCTCCGTGCCTTCCTTCATTCCGAGGATGATGACGCTCTTCTTGATCAGCGAGCGGCGGAAGGCCGTGGTCTGCCCCAGGAATCCCCTGATGACGTTGACGTGATCCTGTGTCAGCATGGACGGAACCGGGTCGTACTTGGCGGAAAATGAAAACAGGGTGAAATAATCCGCGTCGGGATTGCCGCCGAACTGCGGCGTCATGTCGATGTCGGAGTACTCGTACACGTAGGGATCCATAACCAGCTTGAAGCCCGTGAAGGCGAGGCACTCGGAATAGTCGAGCTTTTCCTGGCAGTCCGGGTCCGGCGGGTCGCCGTCGAACATTACGTCGGCGATGTCGGTATTCTTCGCGGCCAGGGCGATGTCGTAGGTATCGGTTGCCGAACACATGGCGAACATGAACCCTCCCGCGCCGATGTACTTCTTGATCTCGCGGGCAACCGCCTTCTTGAGATCCGAGACTTTCTTGAAGCCGAGTTCACGCGCTTTCGCTTCGTACAACGCTTGCTGCTGGATGTACCACGGGTACGTGCTGAACTGAGCCCAGAACTTCCCGTACTGCCCGGTGAAGTCCTCGTGGTGGAGATGGAGCCAATCGTACTCGTTGAGTTTGCCCGCCAGCACCTCGTCGTCCCATACTTTCTCATAGGGAATCTCGGCGTACTCCAGGGCAAGGGTCACCGCGTCGTCCCAGGGCTGGAAGTTCGGTGGCACGTACACCGCGATCTTCGGCGCTTTCTCCAGCCGTACCACGTCCATGTTGACGTCCGGGCTCTGGACCTCGGCATAGATAGCGGAGGTCGTGGCGGCGTCGAGGGCCTGGAAGGTCACTCCCCGGATGCGGCACTCGGTCGCGATGGCATCGGTCCACGGCGCCATGAACGAACCGCCCCGGTAGTTGAGCAGCCAGTCCACCACGTACCCCTTGGTCAACGCCCAGTACGCGATACCGTATGCCTTGAGGTGGTCGGTCTGCTGCAAGTCCATGGGAATGAGGATGCGCGATTGCGCCGCCCCGCCAAACGACAGCAGGAAGAATCCAACCACGATGTACGAGAAGATGCGTTTCATACAATAAATTCCTGGTTTTTCAGAATATTCATGAGCTTGGCGCGCGGCGTTCTCACAAGCGGCTCTCCCGCAAGGCGCGGATGCGTTTGCGCGCTTCGTCCACGTACAGGGAATGGGGAAAGTCCTTCAGGAGCAAGCTGTACGTTGCGATGGCTCGTTCGTGCTCGGAGGTCTCCTCGTAAACACGGGCCAGGGTAAACAAGGCCTCGTCGCGCAGGATGCTCTCTTCTTCTTCCTTGACAAAGCGCTCCAGTCTCGACCGTGCTTCTTCATAGCGCTTCAAGCGCCGGTATATTCCGGCGAGCGTCAACGTGGCACGGTCCACGATAGGACTGGCCGGAAATGTCGTGATCAGGCTTTCGAGCATCGCCGCCGCTTCGGAATCCTTGTGTTGGCGCTGAAGGAACTCCGCCCTGGCGTATTGCTGGAGAGGTGCGTCGGTCGGACGCCGGTTCTCCGCGATGAACATCCCCAGCTTCATGGCGTCGTTGGCAATGTCGGAGCTGCTGTTGCTGCTCAGACCTTCGAGCATTTTCGAGGCCGTGTCGAAGTTGCCACTGAAATACTCGATTTCAGCCACATGGAACGTGGCCAACTCGCGGTAATCCTTGTTCAACTGCTGCAACGCCAAGACCTGCTGGTACTGCTCACGAGCGCGCTCCAGGTCTCCTTCCGCCAGAAGGATGTCGCCGATCAGAAGGTCGGCGTCTGGTGAATGGACGAACCGCCGCCGGTTTTCCGCGCATTTTCTCAAGAGTTCCAGGGCCTTGTCGGCGTCGTTGAACTGCCGCCAATAGATGATGCCGAGCCTGTACTGCGCTTCCACGCCAAGCCGGCCGTCGGGGTCGGTGTTCACGATGTCCTGGTAAAGCCGCACGACTTTCTCGAGCTCCGCGCGCTGTTTTTCTCCGTTCGCCGGGGAAGCGGCGCCGTCATCCCCGCGGTTCCCCGCCGCCAGCTCTTCCAGGCTGCGGGCGTAGTAGAACCGGGCTTCCTGCGCCTGCATGGTATTGGGATACTCGTCGAGCACGTAGCGGTAAGCATCGCGGGCCACGTCGTATTCCTGCTCGCGGAAGGCCCGCTGTGCGAAGTTCATAACCTCGAGCCCCTGGCTGCCGCGAAGCCGGTCGATATTCCTGTACACGTTGAACGCGCCCCGGTAATCCTTGCCTTCCATTGAAATCCAGGCGGCGAAATACTGCAAGTACAGGTTGTCGGAATTGTCGTCCGCCGCTTCGAAGGCGACCTCGCGGGCAACGTCGAGCGCCTCGGGGAGGCCGGTGAACTGGGCCACCTGGCGTTCCACTTCTCCCAGCATGTTGGGAGATGCAAGGATGACGCGCACGAACTCCATCATCGCGTCGCGGAACCGAAGCTGCATGGCATAGACCCGCGCAAGTTCCTGCCCGAACATAACGATGTTGCCCGATACTTCCCTGCCTTTCTTGAGGTAGCGCTCCGCTTCTTCGAACATCCGGTTGTCCAGGGCGTTCCTGGCCACGATGCGGTACACGGCCGCGTTGTCGGGAAACGCCGCCACCATCGCATCCCACGCCTTCACCGCTTCTTCTTCACGACCCGCACGGGCGTAAATCGAGCCCAGCGTGGCCCGAAGTTGAAGCTGGTTGGGAAACCGCTTGATGCGGTCGCTCAGAATGACAACGAGGGTGTCGTACTGTTTGAGCTGGGTAAGAACGCGAACGAGTCCGTCGAAGTACACCGGTTGTCCCGGCCGTAGTTGCACCAGTTCCCGGAAATACTGGAGGGCGAACTTGTACTGGGCGGACCTCTCGTAGGCCTGGGCCAGGCGGTACATGTTCTGCTCCTGTTCCGGCTGGGCGCGCAGCACGTGGCGCGATCCTCCCGTCAACAGGACGGCGAAGAGTCCGGCTGTAAGAACGAAACGTTTCAATCTATGCGAAGACATGTTCACGCGGGTTTTCCATTGCATACCAAGTTGAATATAGACAAGGAGCAGCAGGCAAAAAAGGGATTTCACTGTACAATGAATCATTTCCCCCTTTCCGATGTTGTATCCGTTGATCGAAGGCCGGTTTCGTTACGTAGCCGGAACGAACCGGTTTTTTCCGTCGCCTCAAGTGAACAATAAGACCGGAGTGGGTTTTGTTATTGATTCCACCTACCCTTTTGTGTAACTTGAAATTCATTACTGGAACAGCCAGGAACCATGAAGAACATCGCCATACTGGGTTCCACCGGGTCCATCGGTCGGAACAGTCTTGAAGTGCTGAAACAGTACCCCGAAAAATTCAGGGTCTGGGCGCTGGCGGCGCACTCCAACGCCCGGCTGCTCCTCCAGCAAATCGAGGAGTTCCATCCCGCGATAGCCGTGCTCATCGACAAGAACGCTGCCAATACCATCCGCTCTTCCATTCCGGTGGGGACGAAACTCCTCGCGGGACAAGATGCCCTGGAGGACGCGGTCGCGAACGACGATGTTGACATCGTTATCAGCGCCTTCGTAGGTTTTGCCGGACTCCAGCCCACCATCACCGCGATCCGGTCGGGTAAAAATATTGCCCTGGCCAACAAGGAAATCCTCGTGGTAGGAGGAGAAATCGTAACCCGGCTGGCACGCGAAAACGACGTGCGCCTGATGCCCGTGGACAGCGAGCACAGCGCCATTCTCCAATGCCTGGCCGGGGAACCTCGACAGGCCGTGCGCCGCCTCATACTGACCGCCTCCGGCGGACCGTTCATGGGCAAATCGCAAGAGGAACTCGCGCACGTCACGATCAAGGACGCCCTGAACCACCCCAACTGGAGCATGGGCAACAAGATCACCATCGATTCCGCGACCCTGATGAACAAGGGGCTGGAAATCATCGAAGCCCACTGGCTGTTCGATATTCCGTCCGGCAGCATCGATGTGGTAGTGCATCCCCAATCCGTCATCCATTCCATGGTGGAATTCGTGGACGGATCGGTCAAGGCACAGCTTGGAGTTCCTGACATGAAACTACCCATTCTCTACGCGCTGACCTGGCCGGAGCGGTTCACTTCGTCTTTCCCCCGCCTGGACTTTTCCATGCCTCGCGACCTGACGTTCCGGGAGCCCGACGTCGAAACGTTCCGTTGCCTTTCCCTGGCCCGTGAAGCCCTGGAGCAGGGAGGCACGCTCCCAGCAGCGCTTAACGCAGCTAACGAGATCGCCGTGGACGCGTTTCTTTCGGGAACGATCACGTTCCTGGACATCCCGGAGTTGATCGGCGAGTGCATGCAACAACATCAGAACCAACAACACCCCGGCATCGACGACATCTTCGCCGCGGACGAGGAGTCTCGCAGGCTGGCGCTGCGGCTCATCGAACGCAACCGCCGGGTCACCATGACCGTGTAAGGAATCAGAATGGAATTCACCGAAATCTTCAGCCGTATCTTTTACTTCATCATTCTCATCGGGGTACTCGTCTTTATTCACGAGCTGGGGCATTTTATCGCAGCCAAGCTGTTCAAAATGCGGGTCGAGCGCTTCTCGATCGGGTTCCCGCCGCGGGCTTTCGGCAAGAAGATCGGCGAGACGGACTATTGCGTTTCGTGGATCCCCATCGGGGGGTACGTCAAGATCAGCGGAATGATCGACGAGAGCCTCGACCTCGAGCACATGAACAAAGAGCCGGAACCGTGGGAATTCCGGGCCAAACCCATCTGGCAGCGGATGATCGTGATCAGCGCGGGAGTGATATTCAACGTCCTCCTGGCAGTGGGAATCTTCTGGGGCATCAACCTTTCCACGGGCAAGGTGTACCACGACGTGACCACCGTGGGCGCGGTGCAACCAAAATCGGCGGCCGCAATCATCGGGTTCCAGCCGGGAGACAAAATCCTTTCCGTCAACGGCAAGACGTACACCACGTGGGAGGAACTTGAACCCGCGCTCCAGTACGAAGCCATGGGCAGCGCGTTCACGGTGACGGTGTTGCGCAACGGCGAAACCATTACGCTGACACAGCCCGAGGGCGAACTCCCCGACCTGACACGCAATCCGCTTGGGCTTCTGCCCCAGGGTCTCGCGGCCAAGATTCAGTGGGTGGAGGATGGAAAACCTGCATCGGTCGTAGGACTGCAGCCGGGCGATGTGCTCCTGGACATCAATGGCACGCCTGTGTACACTACCTACGACGTCATCAAGGAAATAAGCGCCCATCCAAACGAGACCATTGCCATCAAGTTCCGTCGCGGGGGAGAAGAAAAGACGGTTCGGGTCACACCCAACGATGACGGCAAGATCGGCATCAGCATCACCAATATTTTCGAAACAGCGAAACGGGTGGAGAATTACACCGTTTTCGAGGCGCTGGAATCGGGGGTCAAGGACCTGTACATCTTCACCATGTTGTACGTGGATACGTTCAGCAAAATCATCAGCGGCGAAGTCTCGTTCTCGTCCACTATCGGCGGTCCCATCCGCATTGCCGAGATGGCAGACCAGGCCGCCCAGCTCGGAATCATCAGCTTCCTCGGCACCATGGCCGTTCTGAGCCTCAGCCTGGCGCTCATCAACATCTTCCCGTTTCCCGCTCTCGACGGCGGCCACCTGTTCTTTCTCGTTTACGAGGCGATTTTCCGGCGCGAGGTACCGAACATCCTTCGCATCCGTCTTCAACAGGCGGGGATGGTGTTGCTGCTTTTATTCATGGGCTTCATCGTGTACAACGATATTTTCCACTGATATTCAAGCCATGTTTAATAAAGTAATAGACGGAAATGGAAATTAAACACGAGTTTTTTTTGGGTGACTGCGAAGAAGAACTAAAGAAAATTCCGGATAATTCCGTTGACCTGATCTTTACATCTCCGCCGTATGCCGATCAAAGAAAAAATACCTATGGGGGTATTCATCCAGGTCATTATGTCGAATGGTTCTTGCCAAAATCCAAGGAAATGTTGCGAGTACTTAAACCGACGGGCACTTTTGTTTTAAATATTAAAGAAAAAGTTGTTAATGGTGAACGAAGCACTTACGTGTTGGAGCTTATTCTCGCCATGAAGCAACAGGGGTGGTTATGGACAGAAGAGTTCATATGGCATAAAAAGAATTGTTACCCCGGTAAGTGGCCGAACAGGTTCAGGGATGCTTGGGAAAGGTTGCTTCAATTCAATAAGAACAGGAAATTTCACATGTACCAGGAAGCAGTGATGGTTCCGATGGGAAATTGGGCAAAAACAAGATTAAGCAACTTGACTGATACGGATATGAGAAGAGATGAATCAAAAGTTGGCAGTGGATTTGGCAAGAATATTTCAAACTGGTTGAACAGAGATAAAGCCTACCCAACGAATGTTGTACATTTAGCTACCGAATGCAATAACAAAAAACATAGCGCAGCTTTCCCCGAAGGATTACCGGAATGGTTTATTCGACTTTTTACCCGTGAAGGTGACACTGTTCTTGATCCATTCATGGGTTCTGGCACAACTAATATAGTCGCGGACAAGATGCGAAGAAATTCGATTGGAATAGAGCTTTTACCGGAATACTATGAAATGGTAAAGAGCAAAATATCGTCTGTTCAGATGTATTTACTTGAGCCAAAAGAAGATTATGAAACCTCTCGAACTGAATGATGTTGTCCAGTATGTCGAGGAGAACATTGGTTCTTTTCATAAGAAAAGAATCTCCAGTCTTGATTCCTTGAAACTTTCAAGGGTGTTAAAAAGAAAGAATCCGTATTTGTTCAAAGCTAAAAATGTATTAACAGCTGCCGAGATCGTCAAAGGAATAGTTGACGATCATGTTTCATCAAATGAAGAAACCATCTTTGGCGATTGGCTGGAAGAACTCGCAATATTCTTCAACAAAAAAGGTAGGAAAGCCACACCCATCATTTACTTCCACTGCTTTCCAGCTGAACCTGTACGAATGATGAAAATAACGGTCGACGAATACTGTTTCACCGAGGTTTGACTAGTTCGGCCGGGAACACCCTTGTACGCACCTGGATCGATGACTTCCCCCTGTCGCATTATTCGACACCTGTCCCACATTTCAACAATTATCAAAGAAATACGAAGACACTATGGTCTGAAATAGCCGAAAAACAGCGTAATTACCCTGTTTCTCATTCTGGCATGGTTGTCGAATAAGATAAGACAGACATGAACGAAACACAGGAGGGGTTTACGATGAATGGACAACAACTAAAAATGGTACAAATACTCGACCACTCGTCAATGGAAGGCGCTCGCCGGAACGTCATCGTCTCCATGCCTTACCCCGATGAAGCCTGGTTACGATTGTTCAACCACCTTGGCGAAGAACTCCTGCATATTGATATAGGCAAGCTCGACAGCGGTGTGCACGCGATCGAGATGGATTCCTCGGGACTTCCTGGCGGCCGGTATTTCCTTCAATTCAAAACGGACTACGACGCCACAGTCAAAGTCGTGGATTTGAATTGACGCGCGACGCACTCTCCTTCCCCATTCATTCACAGCGGAAATGATATAGCGACTCCACCCTTCGACTCTGCTCAGGGCTACGATTCTGGTTTTGCTGATGGGATTTATTCACAGCGCAGATGATATAACGGCGCTGGCTGACCCTCGGAAGTGACCCAAAGGGCATTACCGTACCTGCCGTAACAAATGGCCTCGAGCTGGCGGAGAGCGGGCATGGTTACGGGAGTCGGCGTGGTGGAAAACATCTCCGCCACCGTCATTCCCTTCCGGCCCTTGAATTCATAACTCCCCACGTACGTTGAAACGACAATGCGATCGCCGGTCGCCGTCATATCCGCGCCGGTAACCAGTCGCGCCAGCGGTATGGTTTGCGGGATGGCGATTTCCGCCGCCTTTTGCAGGGTTCGCACGCTGTCCGTCGAAAACGGCCAACCCGCCCGAAACACCAGGCCGGTGGAATCCCCGCTCTTGGTGATGATGTAGAGG
>JALUUP010000253.1 GCA_027021285.1 Bacteroidota bacterium
CACAAGGTATTCCCTTTTCGCGAACCCAGCTTTGCACCGCAGCGAGCATTGGCGTCGGACCGCAGGAGAATATCTTCGGTTTCGTGATCGAAGCCGCGTTGAACCACGCATCCATGCAAGCGACCACGGTACCGTGAAAACCGACTGTTCCGTCATCGGTCGCGACATGGAGGTTGACAAGGTTGTCCTCCAGTATCATCTTTGCCGTCCGCGTGCCGAGAAAGGTCACGACTTCCTTTCCCAGGTCGATCAACCGTGTTGTCAGAAATGGAAACGGCGCCACGCCGATGCCTCCACCTACCAGGATCGCCGTCTCGTAATCGTCATGGACGCCGAAGGAATTTCCCAGGGGACCCATGATGTTCACCGTGTCACCCGGTTTCTTGCGCGCCAGTATCTTCGTCCCTTTCCCGATGACGTAATAAAGGAACTCACATTCATCACCCATCGGCCTCGATATGCTGTAAGGTCTGCGTAACAGTGGATCGAGCGTATCGTCCACCCGTATGGTGACAAACTGTCCCGGTTCCGCAACCGATGCCAATTCCGGGAAATGGACACGCAGCGCGTACGTATCCCGCGCCACCGGCTCGTTGTGGGTGATGGCGACTTCACGCTGAAGCTTGTTCATGTCGTTGGCCTGTCGTGGGCGAGGAAAGACGGGATACACGCGCCCGGTTCACCGGGCCTGCGTTCGGGACCGGGTTCGCCGCCGCCCGGTTCCGGCGGAGGTTGATCTTCACGCAATCCGGGTGGAGCGCCCGGGTCTCCTCCCGGTGGCATTTCACCAGGGGGCATTCCTCCGGGAGGGACGTCACCCGGCGGAAAATCGCCGGGAGGCCGTTTACCGGGAGCGCCTTCTTTACGCATACGTCGCTTTTCTTCCAACTCCCGCATGATGTCTTTGTATCGATCAGGATCGGTCTTTTTCAGATGTTCAAGCACACGGGGATCGTTGATATAATCCATGGGAGGATCGGCCATCACACCGCCGAGGTATTGCTGTATTATGGAATCCCGATAAGCTTTCTGTTCAGCGTACAAGCCTTGCTTTAGCTGGAACTTACGAATCGTCTCTATCACCTTCTTCGCCCGCTCCGCACACGGTGACTTGGGGTATTTTGTAATAAGCGTTCTGTACGCAGCCAGCGCCCTCGCGGAATCGCGCAGGTCCAACTCACATGTCAAACCGATGGCAAAGTGTGCGCGAGCGCATTCATCGCTGGTGGGGAATCGTTCGATAAAGCGCTGGAGTTCCTTGATGCCACGTTCGTATTCGCCGCGCTCGAGGCAGGCGGCCGCCAGGTCATACTCTTTGCGAATAACATCCGCGCTGTCAGGCGGAACGGGGAGATTCCGGTCCTTGAGTACCTGGCGTGCATAGGGTGAGTTAGGAAATTGTCGTAACAATTCATCCTCCTGCGCAACGGCTTTTTCTTCGTTTCCCAGGTCGCGTTCGATCTGCGCGAGGAAGTAATATCCCTGGGCGCGTCGCTTCGTCCCGATACTGTCCTGCATGGAGAGATGGAAATAGTACCTGGCGGAATCGAGCATTCCAACCTTGTTATACATGATCCCCCCCATGTTGAAACGGAGAAGGGCAAGCTCGTGCCTGAGGGAATCGACCGGCACTTTGCTCAAATCGAGCCTGCGATAGGCGGGCTGCTCCGCTTTCTTGTAAACTTGTTGCCGGGTGAGATTCAGATTCCCAGCGGCAACCGTTCTCGTTGGTTCATCGATGCTGGTGATCCCCGTATTTCTCCCGTGGGGGCGTCTTCGCGACCGGGCCAACTGCTTGCGGCGCAACATTAATTCATCCTCGGAAGGCCCTTCATCCATTCTCTTGGCACGTTCCAGGCTGTCGGCGAGCGCTTGCAGGGAATCGCGGACGGCCAGGCTGTCCGGGTTCATCACATAGAAAAGAAGCGTATCGGTATCGAATATCTTGTTCCTCAGCTTTCGGTATTCCTGGAGGTCCTTGGCGCGTTTACCCGCCAATCTTGCCGTGGGCGAGGAGGCGTACGCAAGCTTGGATTTCTCATAATTGTCGGCGGCGTTGTCGAGATCCTTGTACACCGTTTCATATATCCGCCCAACCGCGTAGAACGCTTCTGCCGCTTCCGGCTTGTTCTTGTAAGTCGTATCAATCATCGTGTACAATTCGAAAGCTTCGTCGATCTTCCCCTGGGCAACCAGGCCGTGGGCAATCTCAAGCTTGATTTCCCCCTGGTTGTCAAGGTAATCCGGGTTGTCGAGCATGTCGTCCAGCACGGCCATCGATTCGCGAATGTCGCCGGTTTCGCGAGCCAAACGCGCGTATTGGAGCTCCGCGGCGAGGCGCAGATCATCATCCGGATCCAGGTCGAGCACGCGGAGATACGCCTGGGCGGCATCTTCCTTGTTTCCGAGAGTTTCCTCAAGGCGGGCCAACTGAAACTGAGTTCGTGCGT
>JALUUP010000254.1 GCA_027021285.1 Bacteroidota bacterium
TCCGGAAAAAGAACGAGCCGTGACAACGTTCCCGAAGAAAATAGATCAAGGCCGATTCATACGCGGCGCCAATAGCGATGAAATCGTGGTGGGCTACAAGATGTTGCGGAATCTCCGCGCCAAGGTCGGCGACCAGATCATCCTGCTTTCGCAGGGATACGACGGCGCGCTGGGAAATGCGCGGTTTCGCATCGTGGGGACCGTGAAGATGGGTTCGCCGGATTTTGACGGGATGGGGGTTTTCATGGGCCTTTCGCGGTTACAGGAATTGCTGGGGATGGGTCAGCGCATCAATGTCGTGGCCCTGTCCCTGAGCAGCGTGTATGACGTGGACGAGGTCGCGGAAAAGTTGAACCAGGAGCTTCAGGCCTCCACGCTCAGCGCCCTGCGGTGGGACCAGGTCATGCCCGAACTTAAGCAGGGCATCGAGCTCGATAACATCAGCGGCATGATTTACCTTTTCATCCTGATCCTCGTCGTCGCGTTCGGTATTCTCAACACGGTGTTGATGTCGGTGACGGAGCGTTTCAAGGAGTTCGGCATACTCCTCTCCGTGGGGATGCCCCAGGGTATGCTGGTGGCGGTGGTGTTTATCGAGACCGTTTTCATCGCCCTCATCGGGATTGTTATCGGCAACATTTTGGCCGTCGGCGTCAACTACTACTTCTACGTAAACCCGATTGAATTCACCGGTGAATACAAGGCCATGATGGAGCAATACGGCTTCCTGCCGGTGCTGCGGTCGAGTCTGAAGCTTTCCAGCTTTTTCAACACCACTCTATCCATCTTCGCCATTTCACTTGTATCGACAATCTATCCTCTGGTACGAACATACAAACTCGAGCCCTTGAAAGGAATCCGGTACACTTGATATGCTGTTCACGATTGCCTGGAGAAATATCTGGAGAAACAAGCGGCGCACCCTTATCGTCGTGTCATCGGTGATAATAGGCGTCGTTGCTCTCATCATGAACGACAGCATGTCGATCGGGATGATCCAGCAGATGTTCGAGAACCAGCTCGGTTCGCACGTCGCGCATATACAAATCCACAAGCGCGGTTTCAACGACAACAAGATTATCCAGAGTGTTGTCCCGGACCAGCGACGGGTTGAGGAAGCGCTGCGTTCGACGCCGGAAGTCAAACATTTCAGTCGCCGAGTCGTGACCTTCGGACTGGTGAGCAGCGCGGTCAATTCTTCCGGCGCAGCCATCATCGGCGTGGAACATGAACGCGAGCCCAATATCACCATCATCAAGAAATCCATCATTGAAGGCCGGTACCTCAGCGGCGCCAACCATGAAGTGGTTATCGGAAGAAAGATGGCCGATAAACTGAGCGTGGAAGTGGGCGACAAGATCGTGGGAATGGCCTCGACCGTCAGCGGGACCGTTGGGTCGGACATGTTCAGGGTAGTGGGGATCTTTCGCACCGTCAGCTCGGAATTCGACAAGAGTTACGTGTTCATATCGCTGGACAACGCGCAGAACATGCTCGAACTCGGCACGGATGTTTCGGAGTTCGCCGTTATCTTGAGGAACCGTGAACTCGTTGAAGTGGTCAAAAGCAAAATCGCCGAGCGTCTCGGCCCGGATTACGAGGTCCTGTCGTACGCCGACCTCATGCCGTTGATCCTGGCGCAAATGCAAATGTACAGCGAGAGCATGTTCATCGTCTATATCATCATCGGGCTGGCCCTCATTTTCGGTATTATCAATTCGACGCTCATGTCCGTGTTCGAGAGGATGCGGGAATTTGGCGTGTTGATGGCCATCGGGATGAAGAACAGCCGGTTGTTTTCCATGATCATGCTGGAAGCGCTGGTCATCGGGGTGCTTGGCACGGTCGTGGGAATGATCGTTGGCCTGGCGCTGTACCTGCCGCTCTCCGCCTATGGGATTGACCTGAGCATGTTTTCCGAGAGCTTGACGTCGTTCGGAGTGGGAAGCACGATTTACCCGGTGTTGACGCTCCAGTCAGTTGTCGGCATTATGATCGTCATACCGGTGTTCGCCGTTCTGGGGGCGCTGTATCCGGCCTTCAAAGCGATACGGCTGGAACCGGTATCCGCAATCCATTACGTGTAAGTGGGATAAGCGCATGAATATTATTGAAATCCAGGACGTGGAAAAAATCTACCAGGACAACGGCGTGCCAGTACACGCGTTGCGCGGTGTGACCATGAACGTGGAGACGGGCGAGTTCCTGGTCATCGCCGGGCCGTCGGGGTCCGGAAAGACTACGCTGCTGAACGTTATCGGGGCCCTGGACACGCCGACACGGGGCAAGGTGTACCTGGAGGGTGAAGACCTGAGCACGAAAAACAGGAATGAGATCGCGTCCATTCGGTTGCACAAGCTTGGATTCGTGTTCCAGGCCTACAATCTCATCCCCGTTCTTTCCGCCCTGGAAAATATCGAGTTCACCATGATGTTGCGGGGCATCCCGGAAAAGGAACGGCATGAACGAGCGATGGCCCTGATGGAAGAACTCGGCATTGCCGAGTTGGCGAACAAGCGTCCCAACGAAATGAGCGGCGGGCAGCAGCAACGCGTGGCCGTGGCCAGGGCGATGGTGAACGATCCATCCATTATCCTCGCCGATGAACCGACCGCCAATCTCGACACCAAGACGGGCGCTAATCTTCTCGACCTCATGCAGCGAATGAACGAAGAGAAAAACCTGACGTTCGTATTCTCATCCCACGATCCCTTGGTTATCGAACGGGCCAAGCGGTTGCTTCTTTTGAAAGACGGGCTCATTGAAACTCCGGAGTAAAACCCGCGCCATGAAAACGTCTCTGTGTGCGGCGGCCGCATGGTTCGTCTTGCTCGCGTTGGTCCCGGGCTACCGGGGCGGCGCCCAGGTGGAATGGCAATTCTCCGGCTACGTTCTCGATCTCCCCGTGTACCAGCGCGTGAATCCCTGGTTTGCGAGTTTTCTTCGGACGGAGCAGGACCAGGCGCTCAACATTACCCGCGTGCGCCTGCGACCGACGCTCTTGCTCTGGGATGGAGCCCGCGTGACGCTCGAACACGAGGTTGTGGCATGGTATCATTCGACGGCGCTGCCGGATTACCAGACCGCCGCCATTACGCGGCGCCAGGCGGTGAACCTGACGTGGAACACGGTCGAGGAATCGCGGTTGACCTTGCGGCAGTTTGTCGACCGGTTGTACTTCCGTCAGAATTTCGACTTCGGAAGCCTGGTTGTCGGGCGCCAGCGGATCTCGTGGGGAACGGGCAGGATATGGAACCCGACAGACTTGTTCAATCCCATCAATCCCGCCAGTTTCGACAAGATCGAGAAGGACGGTGCCGATGCCGTATCGTTCAAGTATTACCTGGGCAGTTTCACCGACGTGGAAGTGGTGTACAACGCCGAAGAAAAATTTAAAAGCTGGAACGCGGGCTTCCGTTTTCGCACGAATTTCTCGGAGTACGACGTCTCGGTCGTCGGCGGATACTTTGACAAGCGGTACGTGGCTGGAGGGGATTTCGCTGGAAACTTGTTCGAAGCGGGCGTGCGCGGTGAAGGGATCGTTTCGGCGAACAAGGATGATCTGGGCGACAGTTATGTCAAATGCATACTGGGAATCGATTACCAGTTTACATCGAAACTCTATGCGCTGGCGGAATATCAATACAACGGGGAAGGCGAAAAGGACAAGAATCGGTATCGCTTCTTGTTCGATCGCCTGGCCCAGGGGGCGATACTCAATTTCGCCCGGAACTACCTGTTCGTCCAGGGATTATACCAACTTCATCCGTTGGTAATGACGGGTCTCGGCGTCAACCTCAATCTCGACGATGGCAGTGGATTCATCGCTCCGTCGGTAACCTGGTCATCGACAGAAAATTCAGAGCTCGGCCTGGGAGGTCTGCTCACCTACGGCGCGGGGGAAACGGAGTACTGGTATTACCCGCTGGCGGTGTACGTGAAGGGCCAGTGGTATTTTTAATGAATGACACGGGACGAGAACGAAAAGCGACTGGTTGCAAGGGATAGCATTATTTTCGTACCATTGTAGTCAGGCAGGGGAATTCGGCGCGTTCGTCTAGCGGTTAGGACGCAGCCCTCTCAAGGCTGAAACACGGGTTCGATTCCCGTACGCGCTACACGGTTTTAACAGCATCGAGTTATTTGACATGGCACGAATTCGTTCCAATCTCAGCGCAATATTCCTTGCGCTTTTTCTGTTCGGATGCGGAGCGTCGCGCAATGCGTCGCTCACGGTTTTTCACTGGAATGATTTCCACGCGCAAAACATCCCCCGGGAGGTGACATCGAAAGATTCATCGGGCGTGGAAACGCGGTACCGTGTCGGTGGCGCAGCCATACTGAAACACTACCTGGACAGCATGCGCACTACGCGTCCGTTCTCGATCACCCTTCACGCAGGGGACGAGTTCCAGGGGACGCCGATATCTTCTCTTACAAAGGGCGCATCCCAGGTCCGCCTGCTTGGAGAGTATGGCCTCGATGCTTTTACCTTCGGCAACCACGAGTTCGATTACGGCAGGGAAAACCTGGAAAGGTTGTTTTCGAAAGTCGGTTTCCCGGTTGTCTCCGCGGATCTCTGGGATAAAACGCGTGGCAGGTATTTCGTGAAACCTGTTACCATCATCAAGCGGGGACCGCTGCGGATAGGCGTTATCGGTCTCGCGCCGAAAAACCTTTTTTCCCTCAGCCTGCGGAATAACTTGCGTGGCCTCGAAGTGCTTCCTGTCGAGAAGGTTGTGCGGAAGTTCGTTCGGGAGTTGAGAGAAAGCGGTTGCGACGTCGTTATCGTGCTCTCGCACCTGGGCTACAGCGGCGACAAGGCGCTGGCGCGCAAGGTGAAAGGCATCGACATCATCGTAGGCGGGCATTCGCACACGGCCCTGCGGAGACCGGTCAAGATCAACAACACCGTTATCGTCCAGGCGGGGAGCCGGGGGAGGTACCTCGGAGTATTGGATGTAAAGGTCGATCTCGACGACGACCGGTTGGCTTCGTGGTCGGGCTTCCTGCTGGAAACGCGCGAAGGGGTCAAACCGGATTCACTCATGCAGGCCGTCGTCGATTCACTGGAAGCCATTGCCGGAAAGGAACTGAACCAGGTCATAGGAATCCTGGAAACCGACTGGGTGCGGCATTACAAATCAGAAAGCAATATCGGCGACTGGATGGCGGACGTCACGCGGGATTTCACGGGTTCGGACGTGGCGTTCCAGAACTCGGGCGGGATCCGGAAGAACCTGCCCGCCGGAGAGATTAAGGCGCGGGACGTGTGGGAAATTGCCCCGTTCGGGAATTACTTCGTGAAATTCGAGGTCTCAGGCAAGGTCCTTCGATCGATGCTGGAATGGCAGGCGGCGGGAAAGGGCGAGTTTTGCCAGGTGAGCGGCCTGCGGTACGTGGTCAAGAACCGGAAGCTGGTTTCCGCCACGGTCCAAGGGCATCCCATCGACCCCGATCGCGTGTACTCCATTGCCACCAACAACTACGTCGGCGATCACCTGCACGATGTCTTCGGGCTCGATGAATCAGCGGTCACGGTGGTTCCGGTCAAACCGAATTACCTCGACCGGGACGTGTTCATTGACTACATTAAGAAGCAGGGAAGGGTTCGCAGTGTGGTACAGGGAAGGATTCGAAAGGAAAAATAACATGCGAATGGTTGCATTCATCAGTGTACTGGCGGCAGGGTTCGTCATGGCCGTCGGCTGCGGCGATTCGGGCATTACCGATCCGGACGACCTCGTTTTTCCCGATTCAAACGTGAGTTACGCGGAGCACGTCCAGCCGTTGTTCAACTTGCGCTGTACGAACTCGGGATGCCACGAGGAACAGACACGGGCCGGGGACCTTGTCCTGACTTCCTATTTCAATCTCACGGCGCGGCCGGGCATCGTGGTGCCGTTCAGCAGCGAGTCCAGCCTTCTCGCCCAGAAAATCGACGGACGGAATCCGCACCGTATCAACACGCCGATCCTCGTCAACGCCAACCAGATCCAGGGGGTCAAGACCTGGATCGACGAAGGAGCGAAAAACAATTGACCGTTCCGGGAACTCTTCCATCGTTGTCCGTTGCCGCCAGCAAGCGGATTCGCAGGCTGCACAAGAAGAAATTCCGGCTCGAAGACCGATCCGTGCTTCTGGAAGGCGCCAGGCTTGTTGCCGACGCTCTGGACTCGGGCGTCGCGCTGAAGGAGGTTGTCATTCTTACCGGGATGGAGGGAAAGCACGGGGAGCTGGTGGAAAAACTGGTAAAGGCAGGAGTGCCGGTCATGTCGGCGGAAGAGCGGGAATTTTCACGCTTGTCGAACACCGTTCATAGCCAGGGTATCCTTGCAACCACTGTCGAATTGCCGGATCCGGAAATCGAAGACCCCGGGAATCTTCTCCTGGGTCTGGATGCCGTCAGCGACCCGGGCAACCTGGGTACACTGCTGCGCGCCGCAGAATGGTTCGGGGTCCGCCGGGTTCTGCTGGGCGAAGGATGCGTGGACCCGTTCAATCCCAAGGTCGTACGAGCTTCCATGGGTTCGATTCTGCGCCTCCAGCTCCGTGATTTTACGGACGATGTTCCCGTGCCCGGTGATTGTGTCGTGGTGGGTGCGGCCGTTTCCGGGGGCGCTTCGGTGTACGATCCTCTTCCCGAACGGATGCTGTTGCTCATGGGATCGGAAGCTACCGGCTTCAGCGATCGGTTCGGGAAAAAGATTGAATCGAAGGTGACGATCCCGGGATATGGAGCCGCCGAATCATTGAACGTCGCGGTCGCCGCCGCCGTCATCATGGCCGAGCATCGTCGACAACACGAATCACGAATCGATAAAGGAATGCATGCATAACTGTTCCAGGTTCTTTACAGTGCTGTTCTTTCTGCTCACGGTTCTACCGGGTTTTGCCCAGGACGACGCCTGGCCGGGAAGGCCGCGCTATCCCGAAGGCATGTTGTCCCTGAACGGAGGAGCCGGGTTGTCCAAGTACCTCGGCGAGTTTGTGGACAAAAACGTGGGGACCGCGTTTTACGCTTCCGGGATGTACAATGTCTTTCCGGAATTGGGCGTTGGTTTGCATTTCATGTTCGGCAAGTTGATCTACGAACGAAGAGACCGGAAGAACTTCGGGAGCGTGTACCAATACCAGTTCGGTGGAGAACCGCCAACCCTGACAACGACCGATTATTCCACGTTATCCATTCGCCTGGCGGTAAACTTCTTTCCGCGGCAGGTGTTCAACGCTTATTTCGTTACCGGTGGAGGTGTCACGCTGTTCACGCCCGAGGATCTTGTCACGGGTTCACTGAAGGTACGTCCGAAGGCCGACCAAAACGCCGCCTTCACCCTACCCGCCGGTCTTGGCGCGGAGTACTTCTTTCGGCGCAACCTGTCGTTGAACATCGAGCTTGCGGCGAACATTACGTTCACCGACGATCTTGACGCCTTTTCTTCCGATAAAATCCGCGCGCTCGTCAGCGACCAGGCGGCGGTGACCACCGAAGGCAACGATTTATATATCTCCCTGACCATCGGGTTGCGCTGGCATATTTTCGAGGACGATGACCTGGACAATGATCGTCTCAGTAACAGCGAAGAGCGCAAGCTTGGGACCAATCCATACGACTTCGACTCGGATGGAGACCGCCTGGAGGATTACGACGAGGTGTACGTATACAAGACCAATCCACTTCTCGTGGACAGCGACAAGGACGGTATTCCGGATTACAAGGAATTGTTTACGTACCGCATCAATCCGACTGCAGCCGACAGCGACCAGGACGGTATTACTGATTCCGAAGAAATCTTCACGTACCAGACGAATCCCGTCGAGGCGGATACGGACAACGACGGTTTGATCGACGGCGAGGAGCTGGAGCTCGGAACGAATCCTGTTGACGCTGATTCGGATCACGACGGTCTTCCGGATGGAGACGAGGTCGATGTGTACGGCACTGATCCACGGCAGGCCGACACCGACGGCGACGGGTTCAAGGACAGGGAGGAACTGGAATTGGGATCGGACCCGGTCGCAGTGGACACGGACGGGGATGGTTTGAACGATTACGATGAATGCCAGCGTTATCGTACCGACGTTACGAAGCCTGATACGGATGGCGACGGCATTACGGATGGGCAGGAAGTGCTTTCCACCGGCACCGACCCGCTGAAAAAAGACACCGACAGTGATGGGATCCCGGACGACGTTGACATGTGTCCGACGCGTCCCGAGGATTACAACGGTATTGCTGACGACGACGGCTGCCCTGACGGCGCTGAAACAGTGCAACCCTCCAATCTACAGATGATAGCGAGGATTGATACCGTCATTCTTCGGGAAGGTTCGATCTTCACTTTGTTCGGGGTGAACTTCGAAACCGACAAGTGGATCATCCGTCCTGAATCGATTCCCATTCTCGAGGAAAACGCCAAGCTGTTCAAACGGTATCCGCGCATGATCGTGGAGATTCGCGGTCACACCGATTCAGTGGGCAGCGACGAATACAACCTGCTTCTCTCCCAGAGGCGCGCAGAAGCCGTGCGCCAGTGGCTGATCAGGTACGGTGTGGATTCATCGCGTATTAGCGCCAGTGGCTATGGGGAAACCGATCCCGTCGCGGACAATGCCACCGAACTTGGACGAGCGCGGAACCGACGCATCGAGTTCTACATCGGAAAGCTCAATGAGCAGGCTGATGAAAACGAACCATCCATCGACTCGACGGGGACTCCGATTCCAAGCATCAATCGGGGCGAAAAGAAATTGCAGAAAAAACAGGAAGCGCCTCCCAACGGAGAGAGATGATTGACGCGCATAAAAGGATGTTGAACGTTCTGAATAGAGGTAACCGCTTCGCAGCACGTGCCGCTTGTTGCGAGTACCGCGCGTAAATCCATTCGCCTTTCCACGAAAGGGGGGAACTACGCGGTAACCTCCCGCGGGGCTACGTGTATCGTGTGAGCGCTTGGAGAGATATGAGAGGATTTCGTATCTTTGAAGTGCACGCGTAGCTCAGTTGGCAGAGCAGCTGACTCTTAATCAGCGGGTCCGGGGTTCGAGTCCCCGCGCGTGTACGAAGAACAGTTAAAAACAGGTAGTTTTCAGCAATCAGCCCCAACATTCCCGGTTGGGGCTGTGTGTTTTTATGACTGTTTCCGCAAGATTCGATGCGTGTATGCATGAGCTATTTGCGGTAACGATAACATATTCATTCCGGAAGTGTGCTAGAAAAAGTGCGCCTTCCAAAAGATAAAGAACGTCGTTGTGCTGATGGAAAACACCCAAGGTAGTATGAACACGTACGAAACAGGCGGTCGTGAGATGGCCTTGACTATTTCGCTTGCGTATCATAGATTAACAATAATCTGCTAAAATAACTTGACGAAACACGAGTAGTCCATTCCATGAGCGATGTTATTTTATATAAGGAGCAAATCAATAAAAAACTGTTTATGCTACTTTGTGTGGTATTTAAAATTGTAAATACGAGTTATCTGATTTCGCATCAACGAGGGCATTTGGATATGAATCACTGATTTGAAACGCTACAGAAAGACCCGACATGAAAAAAGATCGCTCTCCTTTTACTGTTGTAATGACGTTCCTCGCGTTAGGCGTGGTGTGGATATTCGTAACTGTGATGATCGTTCATTTCATTACGCTCGACAACTCCATCCTCGTTTTTCTTGGACCAGTAAACGCGACTGTATTCTTGATAACCGCAGCTTTGTTGATGTTTCGGCTCATCACGAAAGCTCAAAGTAAGTTGCGGGAATCCCAGGGGCAACTCTCCCAGAGCAGGCTCCAGTTGCTGGAGGTGTTGGAAAAAGTACCGATCATTTTGATGGTTGCCGATAAGAATGGAGTGGTTACCATCTCGAAGGGGAGAGGTGAGCATTCGGTCAAGTACGATGTACAGGGAGTTGCAGGAAGAACTTTGGATGAGATTTTCAAGGATAATGAAGAAATCCGTAGCGATTTCCAGCATGCGCTGGCAGGTAAACCGTTGCAGGCAGTTCGATCATGGGGAGAGCGCGTATTTCAATGTTTCTATCAACCTTCTAATGATGAGCACGGAAATGTACAAGCCGTCATTGCTATAGCCGTCGATATCACGGACAGGGCTCGACATGAGCGGGAACTACTCAAGGCGAAGGAAGAAGCGGAGCGGGCCAACCGTGTGCGTTCCGAATTCATCGCAAACCTCAGCCACGAGATCCGAACGCCGTTGAATATTGTCGCCGGATATGCCAGCATCCTGAGAATGAAGTATAGTAGTGAAATAGGAGAGGAGGACCAAGAAATTTACTCGACTATTGACGAGGCGAGCGATCGCTTGATGAACACGGTTGAAAAAATTCTCGATGTCTCAAGGTTCAGGAACGAGGATTTTCGGGCAGACCTTTCAGAGATCTCGTTATCACAAATTCTCAACGATCTTAATTATGAATTCCACAGGATAGCCAAGAAAAAGAAGCTCGAACTGAATATCTATCTTCCTGAAGATGATGTGCACGTTCTTGCCGACCAGCATGCACTCCGACGGGCCCTGACCGAAGTCCTTGAGAACGCGGTGAAATTCACACCCGAGGGAAAGATCGATATCAAGACGAAGCAGGTCGATGGTACCGCTGAAATTATCATTGAAGATACGGGCATCGGAATTGGTACTGTATTCAAAGAATTTGCATTTGATGAATTCACCCAGGAGGAGGGTGGCTATTCAAGACCCTACGAAGGAACCGGTCTTGGTCTCGCGCTTGCAAAGAATTTCATCGAACTGTGTGGTGGCAAAATACGATTGGAGAGTGAAAAAGGGAAAGGAACGATAATTATCATTTATCTTCCAATTTCACAAGAAACCGAAACGACCTCAAATAACCAGGAAAATCGAGGGTTACATTCGATGCAAGACCGGTGACCGGTTTTTTCGCGTGAAAATTGAATACGATTAATCCGGCTTTTGAATTATCGAGTGAGCGGGAATCCAAGACCGTTTCGTTGGATTCCCGCTCGATGTTTTCAACTGTTGGTTCCTTTGCGTGTGC
>JALUUP010000255.1 GCA_027021285.1 Bacteroidota bacterium
CGTCCCAGGTCACCACGTGTGAGCCACGGCGCTCGATTCCGCTCGCGAGCACGCGGACGATTCTGCCAAGGAGATCATATACTTCCAGCCGTATCTTTCCATCTCGGGGAAGATGAAACCCGATACGCGTGGTCGGACGGGCGGGATTCGGAAAGCTCCCACCAAGCAGAACCCCGGTCGGCGCACGGTCGACCGGTCGAGAAACGCCCGTCAAAACCGGGTACCGTGAGCGTTGAGCATAGATGTCGGTATTGCCGTCGCGCGTGGAATAGTACGCGATCCATATCCACCCGTCAGCGGTCTTGGTCAATCGCGAATACTGGTTCACGCCTCCGGTTTCCGGCAGGGGCACTTCCCGTGACCAGACTCCCTTGTCTCGTCGCCGGAGCAGAACCTTCCTGTTGAATTCGGTATAGGTCAGCCACAGTGTTCCGTCCGCGTCACCGAAACCTGCGACATAGTTCAGCCGTCGCGAAGACGCGCCGTCAATCAACGGCTCCTCCTCCGTCCACGTGCCGCCATCGTAGAACCGGCTCCAGATGGTGGCTGATTTGTCGGGGTTCCCCCGCTGCCAGGCCAGCATGACCTTGTTTCCGGGAAGCGTTATCAGGGCCGGGTAGTAGTCGTTCAGGTAATGCCGCGTCATACGCACGGGCGGCGTCCACCCCGTATCGTGATGAATCGACAGGAAGATCTCATAGCCTCCACCCGCCCGATCGGAGCACCAGGCAAGCATCATGCGGTCTTCAGGTCCCCGTGCCAGGTACGGATTCATGTCGTTCGATTTGCTGCGAGTCAGATTCTCCTCGGCTGACCACGACATGCCGTCGAAGACCTTTGAAAAAATCTCGTATGCCTTATTATAGCGGGAACTCCACGCTACGACGATATTTCCTTTTTCATCCTCGGCAATCGTCGGATCCAGATCATGCTGCAACTGGTTGGTCAGGCGCCAGGGCGACGACCACGTCGTTCCACCGTCGGTGGACCTCTTGCAATAGATTTCCCAGTTGCCGTCGCGTGCGGAACACCATGCCAGCCACAATCCGCGCTTCGTCGAAGCAAAAATCGTCGGACGGATATCCTCGTTTTTTTGAAATGTCAACCGTCGTTCGGACGCGCTCGAGAACAGCGCTTTCTCATCGGTGAAGAAAGACCGCGTTCCCGAATACACGCTCTCTCCATCGCCATTCACCGACCGGACCCTCCAGTAGTACCACGCGCTGTCGTCCAGGGCGACCGGGAGAACGAACGAGGTGTCGGTGATTCCGTCAACCGTGACCGTTGCGGAGCCGGCCGGGAAGGCCGGTTTCGTCGAATACTGGAGCGTGTAGGTTTCCGTCCGCTCCGACGGATTCCAGGACAGGCGCGGCGTGAGTTCGGAGAGGAGGGCTCCGTCAGGAGGGCTGGAAAGAACAGGCGTCGAGGGAAGCGCGACGGTGGAACGAATCCAAACCGGGCTGGACCAGATCCTGTCGCCGTCGCTTTGCTCCACCGTGATAAAGTAGAAGTTTCCGCCCGCGGGCGGGGTGATTTCAGGGGTCCAACTGTGCGTGGAAGTTCCAGGCGACGTCCACTGGACAGGGACGCCGTTCTGATAGAGAATAATGTCGCTTACGACGTCACCGGAATCCGGATCGACGATCTCGATGGAGAAAGAAATTGTCCCCCGGTGATCGAACGATTCGCCCATCCAATGTTCTTCCGCCTTGAAGCGCAGCTCGATGTTCCTGTCATACGTCGAATACGTGCGATGATTGCGCATGGCGTCCAGTACCGCTTCCCTGGTCAGTTCCCTTGCCAGGAGCGCGGTCCAGCAGGGACCGTCACCCCAGTTGGGCCGGTGATTGTCCTGGGAGCCGTCCGCGCCCACGTGCCACCTCTTGCGCAGCATCGTGATGTACATCGCCTGCTCGATGTCATTGCGCACCTCGACGCTGTTGATGCCCTTGTCGCCGACGTCTGAATACGCGTAGTTCCGCAAGGTTCCCTGCCGTGGATGGTTGAGATTCGCGGTATAACCGCCCCGCTCCAGCTCCGTGTACAGGGAGTCGAGACTTCCCGTCGGGGCCGTGAGGACATGGTCGGCATCGAAGACGTTGCAGTGCGCAAGAGCGGACGTCCACTCCTGACCGGCGATTCCCACGAATGCGCCGGGCTCCGTGAAGATGTCCGCTTGCCGCCGGATGTCCTGATATTCAGCGGTCGTGAGCCATATCTGGTGATCGGTTACGGCCATGAAATCCAACCGCGCGGAATCACGCGCGTAGCGGAATGCGTCGGCAGGCTTTTTCTTCCCATCGGTATAGGAAGTGTGAGCGTGGAGGTTGCCGAAAAACACTGTCAACGTTGAATCCGTATTCTCATGAACATCCCGGGGCTGGGCATGGACGTCCACGTATGACAGCAGGAAAATCAACGAGGCGATTCCGGCACACACCGGGTAAAA
>JALUUP010000256.1 GCA_027021285.1 Bacteroidota bacterium
GGAGATAGCGAGCATAGAGTATCATCTGATCTCTTGCTGGCTCTTTATTTCATGGAGTATGGATCATTTGATATCGTTGTTCAGAAAATGATAAGGTTGATCGCGAAGTACCAGAACCTTGTTAACAGGATGAATCCTTATAGCTTTCCCTTCCCCGCGTCTCCAGATTTATCGGCGTCCTTGTCGGGGGAGCGCGTCGATGTTGAAAAAATAGTAAACGCGTACGATCGCTTGAGAATTGAATTCGATTTCCTGATTATCGAAGGCGTCGGGGGATTGCTCGTGCCATTGAACGACAAGACGCTTTTGATCGACGTAATACAATTACTTGAGATCCCTGTTGTGCTCGTGTCAATAAATACTCTCGGGACAATAAATCATACCCTGATGACGGTCGAATCCTTGAAGGCAAGAGAGATGCAGATACTCGGAATCATCATGAATAATGCCTGTGAGGAAAAAGGCGTCATAAAGGAAGGAAACGTTACATCGATAAAAATGTTTTCTGATGTCGAAATACTCGGAACACTCGGCGATAAGAGTGATCTTAATGTCTTTATGAAAGAGATTTCCGGCATCGGTGAGAAAATAAAAGCGAGCGTAAAACTATGAATAACAAGGTAACGGAACTGCTTGAATTGGACAGAAAGTACGTCTGGCATCCATTCACACAGATGCGGGACTATGAAGACAGGTATCACGTTCCAATCATTAGAGCAGAGGGAATGAAGCTGTATGACGCGTATGGAAATTATTATTATGACACGATATCATCGTGGTGGTGCAAGGTTCTTGGGCACAATGTGAAAGATATACAGAATGCAATGATAGAGCAGATGAGGAACTATGAGCACATCATGTTTGCGGGGTTTACTCACGAGCCCGCGATAAAATTAGCGCAAAAGTTGATAGAAATAACACCCAGGGGGCTTGAACACGTGTTCTACTCGGATAACGGCTCCACATCTGTCGAAGTGGCCCTGAAAATTGCCGTTCAATACTGGGCGAACAAGGGTCGGAAAGACAAGGACCGTTTTGTCTTCTTGGAGAATGGATATCACGGCGATACGTTAGGCGCAATGAGTGTAAGCGGCACCTCGCAGTTCTTCGAGCCTTACAATTCGCTTCTTTTCGACTCTTTTATGATCCCGTCACCCTACTGTTATCGCTGTAAATACGATAAAGCGGAGGGTGATTGTAATTATGAGTGCCTGGCGCCCCTCCGGGATATTCTTGAGACGAATCATGACAAAATAGCCGCTATCATCATCGAGCCCCTGGTGCAGGCGGCAGGCGGGATGATTGTTTACCCGGTGGAATATCTTGACACGTTGATGAAGATCGTGAAGCAATATGATGTTCTTATTATCTTTGACGAGATCGCTACGGGCTTTGGCCGAACAGGAAAACTTTTCGCTTCCGAGTATCTGGATGAGTCTCCTGACATCCTCTGCGTATCAAAGGCATTGACCAATGGCACATTGCCGCTCGCTGCCACTATTGTCACGGACGAAATCTATTATGCGTTTTACGATGATTACTTGAAAGGGAAAACATTCTTCCACGGCCATACTTTCACGGCAAACGCTATTGCATGCTCTGCGGCTATTAAAACTATCGAACTTATTGAAAAGAGAAGACTTGTCGAAAAACTGCCGCAAAAGTTGCGGGTAATGAACGAATATATTGAACAATACAAGGATTTTGAATTTGTTGGGGATATCAGAAATATTGGAACGATTGTGGCTTTTGAATTGGTTAAAAACAAGAAAACGAAAGAACGATTTAAAAAGACAAAAAGAATCAGCTGGCAGATTTCTCTGAGTTCACTTAATTATCATATTATTCTGCGTCCCCTCGGCGACGTGCTCTATTTTAACTTGCCGCTCTGTATTGAAATATCGGAGATTAAAGAAATCTTCAGCATCTTTGAGAAATATGCATCGAAGGAAATTCGTAATATTTGTAACGGAAACTGTTAGAAACACAGTCGCTTGCCGGCGCCGCTGAAATTCTCGTTCGAATGCTTTTCAGGCGAAACGGGGCGGAAAACCTCCGTTTTCAGACCGAAAACCTTGATATCTACCGGTATTTTGTTTAGGTTAACCTGGGATCGTGAAGGAATGTCGGGTGGTAATCCGGTTCTAAAAGCGGGTAATAAAGTGATACCAGAAGAAAAGAAAAAATACAACGCCCTCTCGTTCGACCTGGAAGATTGGTTTTGCGCGTACAACCTGAGAATCAGGATGGAGGATTGGGACGAGCAGGAATTGCGCGTTGTAAAGAATACGCGGAAAATTCTCGAAATTTTGAAAAAGCACGATACAAGAGCCACATTTTTCGTCCTGGGATGGATAGCGGAACGCGTTTCCGACCTTGTGCACGAAATCGAGCAGCAGGGGCACGAAATCGCAACGCACGGGTACTCGCACACGGTGCTTACCGAGATGTCGCCCGGCTCGTTCGAATCGGACCTGGAGAAAGCGCTGGATGTGACCGGCAGGTGTGTCAGTGGCCCGGTTTTGGGTTACCGCGCCCCGTCGTTCACGATCACAAAAGATACGCTGTGGGCGCTGGATATCCTCGCGAAACACGGGATCAAGTATGACTCGTCTATTTTTCCGCTCGGCTTCCACCCGGACTACGGGATTCCGGACGCGCAGTTGTCGATTCATCGGCGGGGAGACCTGGTAGAAGTGCCTATGAGCTGTGCCGAGGTGATGGGCAGGAGGATACCGTGCGGTGGCGGCGGGTACTTCAGGGTGTTTCCGTACATGGTGACGAAATTTTTAATGCGCCTGTGTAATCGCCAGGGGCGTCCGGTGATTTTCTACCTGCATCCCTGGGAGATGGATCCCGGCCAGCCCAGGGTGAAGATGCCGCGTTCGAAAGCATTTCGGCATTACTCCAACCTGGGAAAAACGGAAAACCGTCTCAACACGTTGTTGAAGGATTTTACATTTGTTCCAATTAAAGAACTGATAGGACTATGAGTCAAGACCTGAACAGGCAGGAGAAGTATTGGGACGAAAAATCCCGGCAGTTCGATGCGATATACGGTCACGACAAGGGCGCGTTCAGCAACTGGCTGGACAAGGTGTTTCGATGGGATATGTACGCGCGATACGAGTACACGATGAAGAACGTCGCCCCGATCGAGGGCCGCAGTTTCCTCGACGTGGGATGCGGAACGGGACGATACGCGTTGGAGCTTGCCAGGAGGGGCGCGAGCCGCGTCGTGGGGATCGATATCTCCCAAAAAATGCTCGAACTTGCCCGGCAGCGTATGTCCGAGGAGCGCCTGGACGATCGCTGCCGGTTCGAACAGTTCGATCTTCTCCACTACCAGCCGGGTGAATTGTTCGACGTCTGCATCGGTATCGGTTTGTTCGATTACATCCGCGAACCGTTGCCCGTGTTGACCAGGATGCGCCAGGTTGTCAAGGACAGGATCGTGATCAGTGTGCCGCGATTCTGGACGTGGCGCGCCCCGGTGCGGAAGGCTCGCCTCGGCATGAAGGGCTGCGACGTGTTTTTCTATACCAAGTCCAACATCCGGGGCCTGTTGAAGGACGCGGGCTTCGCAAAGCACACGATGGAGAAAATCGGGCAGTTGTATTGCATCACGGCATACGTGTGATGCGCGGAATGATGTGGAACGGCGAAAAGCACTGAACTATCCGCCGCGACCGGGCGTTTTTCAGGGGTACGACGTGGTGCTCCATAAACTGGATTCGGACGGCAATAGAACGTGGAGCGCTCCGGCGATTGTTGTAGGCCGCTTCGCTCAGCAAAGTTACAGCGTCACGGTGGCAGATAACATTGCGTATGTGGGGGCGGAAATTGTCGAAACCTGGGTGTGAATCTTGAAACATGCGACATGCTCATCGTTGCGGTGGATGTCGCAAGCGGTGATACGCCCTGTCCCTGGACGATCATACGAGCGGTTTGATATAACAAGGCTTTCATGATGGAGGATCATCCTGATGTCGCATTTCGAACTCGTTGTAACCTTGGTCACGATCGTTTACGGCTTGATGCTGACCGACCTGTTCGGGAGTCTCCATAAGCTGATACGAGCCAAAGACGTTGTGCAATGGCACTGGCTGCCTCTCCTGGCCGCATGGTATATCCTGCTGATTATTCTTAAGAACTGGTGGGCGATTTCGTATTCCCAGGAGGCGGAACATTGGAAGAATTTCCTGATCTTCATAGGGTATGGACATCTGCTGGTTCTGCTCTACCTTCTGGTTTCGGCCGTCTTTCCCGACTCTATTCCAGACGAGGGGATCAGTCTCAAGCAGTACTACTTCAGCAACCATCGCTATTTTTGGGGCCTGATGTGCGCCGCGTTTTCACTGGCTTTTATCATCTCCATCGCGGGGAAGTCACTGGCGGGGGAACAAATGTATCCCGTAAGTGTTCTCTCTAAAATTGCTTTTATCGCCCTGACGATGGTGCTCGCGGTATCAAAAAACTACCGGGTTCACGCCATTCTTCTCGTGTTTTTCGTATTGGAAATAATTGTGGAAACGGCTCTGTCCGTTCTGGGGTGATGCCGCAATAGTCCGTTGAAGCGCTTATTCACGATCCTGCAACAGCCATACCGGGAACGCCGGAAATGGAGACAAACACGAACACATACAGCCCGGAATACAAGAAATACCTCGCATCCATGAGATCCATCACGGATGTGCCCGATGCTGAAGCGGAAAAAATGGCCGGAATATTCCGTCACGAGCAGTTGCGTAAAGGGCGGTTTTTTGTCAGGGCCGGAGAACACCCGCGGAAGATCGGATTTATTGTATCCGGTATCTTGCGTCTTTATTACCTGAACGACAAGGGCGACGAGTTCACGAAGGCGTTTTGCGTGGAAAATGAAATGGTTGCCGCTTACAGCGCGCTGCTTTTGGAAGAGCCCTCGCGGCTTTTCATCGAAGCGCTCGAGGACACATCCTTGCTCGTTGCTTCCTATGAATCCTATAAGAGGATTTCATCAGGGCATATCTGCTGGAACATCATCAATCAGACAATGGCCGAAGCGCTGATCGTCAAAAAGGAAAAGCGCGAGAGCGCCTTGCTCATGGATGACGCAGCAAAACGATACCAGAAATTTCTCGAGGACTATCCGGGATTGGAAGCAAAGGTCAGGCAGTATTACATTGCTTCGTACCTTGGAATAACGCCCGTCTCTTTGAGCCGGATCCGCTCAAAATTAAAGAAGTCTTAACCTATGTTAATGAATGTCGGGAGCCCTTGTTCTACATTACGAGCAACGATGAAATGAATTGATGCAAGGGAAACTGACAATGAACATCAATATCAGCAAAACAGCCGTTGTGCTCGTCGAGGTTCAACGACAATGGACTGAAAAAGGGTTGTTCAACCGGTTGATCAGGAAACAACTGGAAACGAGAGAAGTCATAAAGAACACGCAGCGGCTGGTGAACGAGGCAAGGGATCGAGGAGTCACGGTCGTTCATGCTCCCTTGGTTGTCGATGCCGGCCGCAAGAAAGGCTGGCTGGCGCACCTGACGTTCGGAAAGATTTTCACGAAGGGCACGTGGAAGGCGGAATTGGTCCGGGGCTTGTTTTCGGAAGGAGATATCATCGCCCGACGGGAGCATTACAACCTGAGGGGGTTCGATGCTTTTTACAAGAGCGACCTGGAGGATGTTTTAAAAGACCGTGGAATCACGCGCGTGTTCGTCTGCGGGTTCGCAACGGATCAATGCCCCTCGAAGACGTTGCGAACAGCGCTGCGGAAAGGATTCGACGCCTACCTGGTCACTGACTGTACGGCGACGTTCAACGGCTTCTTCCAGAAAAACGCCGAACGTAAGCATGGTGAGCGCGTGGTGCGTTCCCACGAGTTGCTGGAAAAATTGAACACCGGCGGGAGTGAACAATGATGCACCCGCAACATCTCGTGCATCCCGGTTCCCGGCAACCGGTTCGTGCACGAACAGAACGATGAAAGGAGGATGACCTGTATGAGTGACACTCCAATCTACACGTCCGGAAGCACGGTCAAAAGCCTCTGGCAGGAATACCGTATCTACGACGATCGCGTGGAATTCGACACGTTGTTCGGACGAATGACGGTTCCCTTCGACCACGTCGAACAGGTCGTTGTTTCCGAGTCCGAGGTGGAAGGGCTGTTCAAGGGAGACTTGCACCTGAAGAACTTTCGACCTGCCCTGAAGTTGGATTGGGCCAACTTCGTGGAGCACGTGGTACTGGACAAGGGAGAAGGGCGCGTTCGGCGGCTGCTCTTTACACCGGATGACCCGGAAGCGTTCAAGAGCGCCCTGGAGGATGCGCTTGCGCGATACCGCGAACGGCGCGCGGGCGGCGGGGCATGAAAGCTTGCCTCGTGAAATACGCGCCGTTTCGACGACATGCCGGCTACGGCGCGGTAAACCCGGCCACGCCGACCTGTTCCGCTCGGTGCGGGGTATTCCGTGCCCGGTAAAGAGCCGTCGATGCAGAGAAACGCGGTGGGAGCGGAGACGGGATGCACGGTCGGCGTCGTCCATATTCCCGGCGGCATACTGTTTTTCAAGAACCGTGATCTGGAGCGGCGGCACCTGGTCGAAAAGCGTGTTGTTTTCACGTCAACCCGGGATTTCCATGCGCTGCAAGGGATAAACTTCGAAACCGGTGAACCGGAAGGCGTGTCGATCGGCGTCAGCAAGCACAAGATTTGCGTGGCCAACACGCACGTGGCGTCAACGGAGGATGCGACGTACGATCTCCTGTGCGAGGAGCTGCTGCGCCAGGCGCGGGACAGCAACGATGTTCGCCGGATCGTCGTCGGCTTCATGAGACGCAATGCAGTGCAGGGCGGGCGGATCCTGGTTTCATCACCGGACTGGACGTTTCTCGTCGAGGTGTACAGGAAGGAATTCAGGATACGGGAGATCGAGACGGATACCGTCATGACAAACAGTTTCACGCTTATTCCCGCCGACGTGCAAATGCCGGCGGTATGGAAACAAAGCTCCGGCGTTCGTCTTGACGTTGCCGGCAGGATGATGAGGGACATACGAGACGTCGGCGGGCTCGAGGACATGCTTCGATCGCACGTGCCCGAAAAAGGAGAATTGTCCATCTGCAATCATCGCGGGGATGGCGGTGGTACGGAAAGCAGTCATATCATCCGGATTCAGGGGGACAACATAGCCTGGTCGTCGGTGGATGGGCACCCGTGCGAGAACGACTACACCACTGTACGGCTTGAGCTCGGGAATCCGGAGCGAAGCGAGGAGGAAAATGAGCACGATCGAAAAAGCCATTGAAATTGCGGCACGCGCCCACGCGGGCCAGGTTGACAAAGCGGGAGCGCCGTACGTCTTCCATCCGCTGCGACTCATGCTCGCGGTCGGGACTCCCCGGGAACGAATGGCAGCCGTTCTCCATGATGTCGTTGAAGACACGAGCGTTACCCTGGCGGACCTCCGGGACGCGGGTTTTTCAACCGAAGTACTGGAGGCGGTCGAAGCCCTGACGAAAAAGGAGGGCGAGACGCGAATGGATGCGGCACACCGCGCCGCGAGAAACCCGGTTGCCCTCGTCGTCAAGCTTGCCGACGTCATCGATAACATGGACCCGCGCAGGATTTCGTGCCCCGACGAAAATGACCGCGCAAGGTTGAAGGAATATGAAAACGTCAGGAAATTCCTCGAGTCCGAAAAGGAAAACAGGTAGTCGGGCGATGGACACCGTGTGTCCAGAGCGTCGCGCTACAGGGAGAGAATAAAGAAGTATCCGTTGAGCATGTACAGACCGCTCAATATCAGCACGATCCCGGCTGCTGTTTCGAACATTTTCTGGTACCTGGTATAGCCGCGGATCGATTCCAGCCAGCCAACGCTCCACGCGCCAATCATGACCGGGATGCCCCTGCCGAGCGCAAACGCCAACAGCAGGAAAAAGCCGAACGAAACAGAGCCGATAGCCGCGCTGGCGGCGAGCATGACGACCAGCGCTGGCGAGCAGAAGGGACAGATGGCGATGGAAAACGGAATGCCAAGCAAGAACGCTCCCCACAGGCTGACGACGGATCTGCCCTTCATGCTGAACCACGGCAGACGGATTTTCAGCCATCCGGGCCACATGATGCCCAGGACAATCAAAACGGGTCCGAGAATAACACCCCAGAAACGGCCCATGATGCTTTTGACCCATTCCCCGCCGAACGCGGCTCCCACGCCGAGAATGACGTGGATGACGACCATGCCCAGGACGAAAGCGACACCCATCATCATCGCCCGTTTTCTTTCGTGCGCTTTTGTCACGTAGGCCAGGATCACGGGGATGGCGGCGAAGGAAACGGGATTAAAGCTGAAAACCAGTCCCACGATGAACCCCAACGCGATTCCTGCGATAGAGGGCTCGGCCAGGATCGTTTTCACGCTCGATGTACTGAGATCGAGCCTGACGATCACGTAAACGAGCGTTGCGCACGCAAGCAGTCCGGCCGTCACAAATGGCGTGATCCGGGCGGCGTGATCGAATAATTCCCGGGTTTTAACAGGCACGCCCCTGAACATGGTGACGGCCGTAGGCAAGGTGAACATGGCCGAATAGATCAACCCGGCGATGATCGCGAACGTCACGGAATCCACGATTACCGACATGCCCGCCACGATAATGAAAAGCGGGATCGTGCATGCCGGCAAGGTCAACCCGAGTTGTACGGCGTTCCGGCTTTTCAGTCCGGGGGGAAGCAGTCGTGAAAAATCCACGTGCGGGATGGGAATGTATGAATACCTGGAGATAACGTAAACAGCCGCAATGACAAGGAGGATGATCGCGGGCGTCGCGGGGCTCCACCGGGGCCGTTCAAAGATTGCGACGGCAGCCGTCAACAGGACCACCGAGAGCGTTGCGCGTGAAAGATACAACGCGAACAGGGCTTTCAGTCGATCCTTGACGCCGGCCTGGTGGGCGCGCGCGGCAAACAACGTGTGCGTGGCAATGGTGCAGGGTTCAAAAAACGCCAGTATCCCCAGGAGAGCCGCACTCAAGAGAACGAGACTTTCCATCATCGCTCCCCGGTCGGCAACTGCTCCAGTTTTTTCTCCAGGTACGCGCGCAGCTTCTTTTGCGACGGTAAACCGCTGAATACAAGCTCGTCGTCAACGGCAATGGCCGGTGTGGAGAGCACCCCCATTTTTACCGAGTAGTCCAGCTCTTTCAGGATGTTCACTTCCCTCCAGGCGATCCGCTCCTCTCCCAGTTCCATTGCCATCTTGCGGAGCAATTCCTTCGCATGGCCGCATTTACTGCAGCCGGGCGAGGAAAACACTTCAACCTTGATTTGTTGCATTTCAACGTCCTTCGTGTGATTATTACGTGGAACCTATTATCCTTCACCAGAACGGGTACTGCGTGCTGCGGGATAATGTACGACAATTTCCTATGACATAACGAACCGTACCATGCTACGGAGTTCCCGAAGAAATAATATTTCCGGAAATGTTAAAACACGCTCGATGTACTGTCATGCTGATTCCGCCGGCCTGGGAATCCCTGCGGCGCGGATTCGAAAGAACGCCGGCATACCGGTTCCTGGAACCATCGGAACGCGAATACTGTTCATAATTCATCGTTTCCTTCTGAAATCCATCTTGTTGAACTTGCGTTTTCGCATCTTGAACGTGAATCTGAATTGGGGGATCCAGTCATTTCAAGACTGACATATTTCGTTACAACGGGAAAGTTTTACTTCCTTTGCTGCGTGTGCCTGTTCCTGGTAGGCAGCCTGTCGAACGCGGAAGCGCGACGATTCGCGGAAGGTCCCGACTCCCTGGCGGAAGCCACGGCGTTGCGGATTTCGGGGCGATTTGAAGCAGCAGCGACCTTGTTGGAGCGATACCTGGAACACCACCCCGGGAGCCCCCGGGCGACGCTGCTCCTTGCACAAACCTACTACTGGATGAACAACTTCGAATCCGCGCGGAGACTCTTCAGGGAAGGCGTACGACGCCATCCCGACTATGATTCCCTGAAGCTGGAATATGCCCGCATGCTGGTGGAAATGAACCAGGGCGACGAGGCGCGCCCGCTGTTGCGTCAACTCCTGAAAAACGAAACGGCGGCGCCGGAAGCAATGTATCTCCTGGGAACTCTGTCCTACTGGAGCGGCGACCTGCCCGGGGCGCGGTACTATTACCTCTCCGCGCTCCGCCTGAATCCCAGGCATTTTTACGCACGGCGCATGCTGAAAGAGATTCGCAGGCTTTCCGCTCCCTGGATTCGGCTTTCTTCCGTGTACCAGCATGATAGCCAGCCTTTGAAGCAGTTGAACAGCTACGTGGAGGGGGGGTGGTTCCTGGCTCCGCTTCTTCCGGTGACGATTGCCGCCCGGTCGCAGAACTTTTCGGTCGGTGATCGGACGCCCTCGTCGTCGTCGCTGGAAGTCGCGGTACGGAACACGTGGCCCGCCAGCGGGCTGAGGATGGAGGTTGCCGCCGGGCTGCTGAAACAATCCTTTGCAGACAAGGTTGACTGGACCGGCCGGGCGCGCGCGTCGATCGAGCTGTCGAAACAATTCGCGCTGAGCGTCGGCGCTGAACGCGTTCCGTACCTGTTTACCACGTCGAGTCTGGAAGAAGCCGTCATGGTGCAATCCGTCGGGGGCTCGCTGGAGATGACGAACGCCCACGGCTGGTACGGGAAGGCGGGGTACCGGCGGCAGTACTTTCCGGACGCGAACGCCGCCGGCTCGGCGTATTCCTGGTTGCTGGCGCCCCTGCACCGCAGTCTTTCCCTGGAGATCCACGTGGGGTATGGTTTCAACTACCAGAACGCGCGGGAGAACCGCTTCCGTCCGGCGGAGGGATCGCCGAAGCGCTCCCGCGATGACGACGATGAACCGATACCGGGAGTGTACGTTCCGTACTACACACCGCAGAACCAGAAAAGGCACGACGTCGTCGGTTCGATGATCGTCAAGTTTCAGAACCGGGTCAGTTTGAGGGTCAACCTGTCCTACGGGGTTTATGCGACGG
>JALUUP010000257.1 GCA_027021285.1 Bacteroidota bacterium
GCCGGCCGCGGCGTCCACCGAGGCCACGTTGTCAACCGTGGTGCCGCGAATCTTGATCTCATTAACAGTGGGGAAACCAACCGCAGTGGTGACATCCTCTGCCTGGAGTCCGAGTTGATCGTAGGCCTCCGAGATAACTTCGACAAAGAACGTCGCTGGATCAAGATTCTCACTTTGTTCAATAAAGTGCTCAACCGGCGTCCCTTCCAACTGCGGGTCGCTGTCGATAGCATTTTGAATTTCTTCCCTCGTGAATTCGAGCCTCCCGACTTTGACCATTTCTTCCGCTCCACCCGGCTCCGGATTCATCTTGATCTCCACGCGGTTGGTCCCCGCCCGGACCCGGAACTCGAACGTTCCCGGCCCCAGATCCGCGGTCCAGTCAAACTTGTATAATCGTGTTCCCGTCGTCGATTCCAGGGTTGAATCCTGGATGTTCGCAGGATAGTTCAGGACTTCCAGCGGTGTGGGAACTCCTTCCTTGTACACGTCCACCTCCGGCGGCGTTGTGACTTCATCCTGATCGCCGAGTCCCTTCACGCTGATCGTGAACGTCCGGGAATCACCGACCTTCAACTGGTTGTTGCCGACTGCAGCCACGGTGGGCATGTTCTTCAGCAACTCCAGAATGATTTTCCTGTTTTTTTCTTCCAGCGCCCGCTGCTGTTCCAACAGGAGCTCTTCGGCGTCGTCGCGCTCGACGATAACGATGAGAAGCTCACTGATGACGGCGAGGTACAGGAAGAAATAAACACGGTATTTACTATAAACATCAGCTCTAGCCATGGGTTAAGTACCTCCGCTTATTCAATCAGCACGGGTTAATGCATTGCTTCTCGTTCGAGACGGCTCGCCTCTTCGAGTTCCTGCTTGAGTTGATCCAGCTTCGCCTGGACCTCGGCCAAACTCAGTTCCTTGCCGCGGTTGACGCCCGGGAAGCCTTCCACATCCGGACCATACTCCTCGGATTCGTACCAGGTGGTCAATCCCAGCAACATGAGCACCGTGACTTCGACAACGATCGCGTACATGATCCAGTCCGGCTGATGCGCAACGAAGAACTTGATACCGCGGAGACCGATCATTGCGATCAGGAACGCGGTTCCCATGAAGGCGATAGCGGTAATGTTATTCTTGTACTTCTTGATGAATTCCTCGTGCATGTAGCGTTTGAATCCCTCGCGAATGCTGTGCTCTTTCTTGTACCACTTTTCCTGGTGCAACAGGGATTCACCGAGTTCCTTGGAAATACCGAGCGTGATGAGAAGGTTCCCGATGGCGGTTGACAGTTTTCCCCGCGTCAGGAACAATCCGATGGGCGTGAAGAAGAAAACGATGGTAAACAGAGCGATACCCAGCAGCACAATCACTGGAACCCAGTTGATGATAAAGGTTGAACGTCCGATTTTCACGACGTTCATGGTGAGCGGTCCGCCCGTCTTCAGATCTTCGAGCTCTTGCGGAGTGGCCATCGACAGGTTTCGACCTTCACTCTTAAGCTTTTGAAGAAGCGTGTAAATATCAGTCGTCGGCTGCTTGTACTTGGCGGCGACCGCCTCGTGCGAAAAACCGGCGCCGGTGATAAGCAGGATGATCAACGCGCCCAGGATCGTGCGCATTCTCAGCTGTTTTGCAACAGACATCATACGAATACCTCCGTGGAATTTTGATTGGATACAAAGAGTCCAACCGTGTTCGGTTTACTCTCATTTATTGAAAAAACTATGGTATGTCGTCTCCTGAGACTGGGGGAACTGAAAAAAAGTGCGCCGCTACGATATGGTGCTTGGTGGTCAGTCATTCTTGTAAACGTAAATCTGGCGTTGAACGGACGTGCCGCCTGCCCGGACGGTAATGATGACCGGTTCCGGATTGTTTGAAAAGCGATCCGGGCGCTCGAACACGAATTCGTACTTCCCGTCGGGAAGCGAGTACAGCTCAACGGGGCGCACGTCCCCGTATTCATCTTCAACCTCGACCCGCACTTCGCTCAATCCCTGCAGCGGCTTGCGGTTCTCACGCCGGTTGGCGCCGTACCGGTACGCGTAAAACATGAACGTGTGCGTACTGGACACTTCTTCCGGTGGACTGAAGAAAATATGAACGGGGGGCTTTTCGATCGCAAACGTAAACGTGGACATTTTCTGTCCGCCATCCCTTTTGGTGCGGTACGGGTACGACTTGCCTTTGTAACGCGCAACAACCCGCAGTGATGTCGCGGCCGTGTTCCTGGGAACGTTGCACTGAACAACCGGACCGGATCCCGCCGCGACCCGCGTATCGTTGAGAAAAACTTCCCACGAATATTGCTTGATGTCGCTTAAGCCTTCCACCTGGATATCCGCGATGAACTTCTCCCCGTAGAACGCCGCGTATGGAAGCGGTTTTCGCAACACGGCGCTGGAGGGTTGGAGTCGAAATTCCGCCTGTGCGATGTCGCGTCCTCCCGCGCCCCTGTTCACGCGCGCCTCGACTTTGACTTGTTGCGGTTCGTTGCCAACCTGCCCGACCCAGAAAAACCGCGACGTGCCATCGCCCCCCCGCCGTTCAATAATCCTGCCCGGACCGCTAAGTACCCGCATCACCGGCGTCAGGTTGGGAAGGTTGACAAAAATCTCGTTTTCCTCCTCATATCCGGATACGGAGACCACTTCCGAACGGGCAACGTTGATGCCGATCTGTTCCACCGGCGGCGCGTTGGGTACGCTCGTATCTTGCACCATGACCACGTACGTCAATGTATCGTGTTCGAATTCCCATCGCCGGGAAAACGGAATCAGCGACGAATCGAACGTGAAATTATGGTACTTCAATTTCCCGTTCCCGAGGGGATGAATGCGCTTTGTCTCGAGGTTGAACTCTACCGAGTACGTGCCGACCCAGTGAAATCGCATCTCCACGGGGAAAGTGATCGTCCGTGTCCTTGGATCCCGGAGCGTATCCGTAACGATTATTTCCGCTTCATTCGTCGGGGTAAATCCCTTGCGCACGGAAGTCAAATTCAACGAGGCATCATCGTCCTGCTCCAGATCGTAAATGCGCACCTGGGTTTTCAGAGGGGGCACGAAAAACCGCACACGCCCGGATTTATCGACCGCGTCCACGTACCAGTACAACGTATCGCTTTCTTTCTGCACGGGTGGACTGCCTAAAAAGGTATTGATGATGCGCGAATTCTGCGTTGAGAGTTCATGAATCACCTTGTCGCGGTCGGATGCCGCAACGAGGAATGCGATAATCGACGAAAGGTACATCACGAAATATATCTCCACTCGATGCCGGCGCACATTCACGATCCTCCCTTCTCATCGCCCACGTTGCCCGCGGACTTCGCGTGGTCATCGCCGGATACTTCGGCCAACCGCTTTTCAACCCGCATCCTGGCAAGGTCCGACAGCAAGCCCCCGATTTCCTCCGTAACCAGCGAATCAATCGATTGCCCGATAATTTTTCGGATTTCTCCGTGCAGACTTTCCATGGATTTGCTCAGCGCCTGCAACGACTCATTGGTCTGGTCCAGTTTTTCCAATTGCCGCTGGGTAACCTCCAACTGAGCGGTCCGGATCATCTCGCCAAAGGAACGTAGGTTTTGATTGGTTTCCTCGAGTTTTTCAATCTGAAGACGCGTATTCTCGGCGCTCACCTTCGAGATATATTCCGTCAACTTGGTCAGGAGGATGTCCTGGCGCATGTCCGTCTGGGAAATAAGCCTGAACAGGTCGGAAACCGCGTCGGTCATGCCCTGGACGCTCTGGTTGATGGACGAAAGAAGATTTTCCGGTTTGCCCTGGACAAGAGAAGCCGGCTGGGCGTCATCGTTCGGAAGAAAATGGGTCACCATGGAAAGAACCAGGAGCATCATGGCCTCGATCCCGATTCCCACCAGCGTCATGCGCTCGGTGATCACCCCGGCGAATCGCAATCCCACGAAAATGAGCAGAATCATTGCCCCGAAATACACCCATCCCTGGACAGCGTTGAAATAGTACCGCGCGATAATCTCCTCCATGCACACGCGCGTTCCGAGGTTGAGCCCCAGCGTGTTCTCGAGGAGAATCAAGCGGCCGTCGCTCAGTCGAACTTCCGTACCTCGAACACAGAGGCGCCAGCATTCCAGGATTGTTCCGAATTCGAAGCTGTGCCTGATGCGCCGATCATGGTAAAAATCGTGCAAGAGACGGCGTCCTTCCGGGACTTCCAGATCTTTGATTGTTTCCGCAGCTTCTGGCATGTTTTGAAGTAAACCTGGAGGGTTTGTTCCAGGTTTCGGTTTCTCACTACACAAATCATGCCGGGGCTTCTCATTTCCCGTAGTATGAGAATTCCGTTAGAATTATATTTTTTATTCAACGCACGCCTCTAATGAGTGAATATTATTCACACTACTGTGCCGATCATTCACACCATTATGTTCAATAGTATCAGTTATCTATCAATAGATGTAATAAACAGAAAGAATCAATTTCGCGTTGCGGTGCGAACGCATGGTACGAAAAAAATGGGTTGAACATCCATTGGCTCGAACGTACATTTTCCTGCAATTCAACCTTCCGCCGTCTTGCCATCCGGCTTTCGCCAGGAAATATGATTTGCGGCTCAAAGGCATTCGACATCCATCTGAAAAGGAGAACTTCGTGGCTACAACACGAGACGGGAAACCGTTGACTCTGACCTCATCGGATCAGGAGGCTATGACGAGAATATTAGAAGAGCTTGGGATCAAGAGAACACCCTCGGAATTTCGAACAAATGGATATACGATCACGCCACTCGTCCGTTACTCAAAGAATACGCAACGTATGCTTGAGAAAGAGGCTGAACGCTTGACGGAGAAAGATTCAGAATTTCACACCGACCGAGGCACGAGAGCGAAGACGTTTTTCGAGTGGGCAAACAAATGGAAAGAACGTTTCAAAAGGAAATTCAAAAGGATGCCTTGAGCCGTTGTACTGGGAGGAAACGAAGTTTCATGCATCCTCGTGCTTGTTTTTGAAATACCCGTACGTTATCTCCAGCCCCTCGTCGAGAAAGACCCGCGGCTCCCATCCCAGGTGTTCCCGGATTTTCTGATACGAGCAGACGCTGCGCAATTGTTCGCCGGCCTTCTCCGGCCCGTGTTCCTCCCTCACGGATTTGCCGGAAACGCGCACGAGACCGCGGAACACGTCGAGCACGGTTTTTTCCACTGCCGTACAGACGTTGTACGTATCCGTGCCTTCCATATCTAACGCGAGGACATTCGCCCTTACGACATCCTGAACGAACACGTAGTCGCGCGTTTGAAGTCCGTCCCCGTTAATGACAGGTTGTTCGCCGTTGAGAATTTTTTCGGCAAAGATGGCCACAACCCCCGCTTCGCCATGCGGGCTCTGCCGGGGACCATACACGTTCGTGTACCGGAAAACCGTATAGTCCAATCCGTGCACGACATGGTAATAGTGCAAGTAGTTCTCCACCGTGAGCTTGGTAATACCGTACGGAGAGATGGGACGCGTGGGGTGTTGCTCGTCGGCGGGAAAGTAATCCTGCTCGCCATAAATCGCGCCGCCTGTGGAAGCGAAAATGAAACGTTTCAGCGACCGCTTCCTGGCCGCTTCCAGGAGGTTCAGTGTCGCCATGACATTCACGGACAGATCAAACTGCGGGTTCGCGACCGAGTGGCGTACGTCGATCTGCGCGGCATGGTGGTTGATGATCTCGATTTCATGGCGATCCATGATATCGTCCAGCTCCTCGGTGCGCAGGTCAACCTGGTAAAAAGTCGTACCCTTGGGTACGTTTTCAATAAACCCGGTAGAGAGATTATCCACCACGACCACGGAGTGGCCCAGGCGGACATACTCCTCGGCGATATTCGATCCAATGAATCCCGCTCCTCCGGTAATAAGAATATTCATGTTCGAATCCGATCAATGAAACAAACGTTATGTATCATGCTTCGAGGTGCCGACGAACCGATCTGAATATGTCGTCCAGCATTTCCTCGGTCAGCTTCCCCGTAAACGTGTTTTGCTGGCTTGGGTGGTAACTGGCAATCAGGAGCACGCCATTTCTCAGCTCGTACGTGGCGCCGTGATGGAACTCGCCCCCTTTCGCATCGGGGAGGCGCAGCGTGCGATCGACCACCTGGAACGCCAGACGTCCCAGGGCGACAACCACGCGGAGTTTTTTCAACATGGCGATTTCGTCGCGAAAAAAACGGCTGCATGCCTGAATCTCTTCACGGGTCAACTTGTTTGCGGGCGGCGCGCAGTGAGCCACCGCAGTGATTCGGCAGTCACGCAACGTCAGGCCGTCGCCGCGTCCCACGGACTGTTCCTGCGATGCAAACCGAGCCCGGTACAGGGCGCGGTACAGCCACTCCCCGCTTCGGTCCCCGGTGAACATGCGTCCTGTGCGATTTGCACCGTGCGCTGCGGGCGCGAGACCTACGACGAGAAGCCGCGCCGCAAGGGGCCCAAACGAGGGAACAGGTTTCCCCCAGTACTCTTCATGCTGAAATCGCCGCACTTTTTCGCGCGCAACCTTTTCTCTCCATGCAACGAGACGCGGACATGCCTGGCATGAAACAACTGCATGGTTGAAATCATGGAGAGTCGTGAGAGGTTTATCCGGTACGCCGGTCTCGGAGAAATTCAAATCGGTATCCACCTGTTCATTTATTTTGTGTTTCCGCGTGCACGGGAATCAAAACCATCCCGGTGAAACGCAACGATCACCCCGGACCACGCGGAAAGGGTATGTTAAAGTCGTCATTCGAGGAAGATTTCACAAGTAACCGTGCACGTTTCAGAACCGTACATCAAGCGTCGTAACCCTTCCGGTTCGGAGATCGACGCGGCGAATGGCATGATTGTCCGTGTCGGCAATCCAACCGTATCGGCCACGGACGGTAATTCCCCGGGGATTCCTGAAGCGGGCTTTCGTTCCCACCCCATCCCGGAAGCCCGGCCCCGCCCCGCCAGCCAGTGTCCGAACGATCCCGCGTTCCAGGTCGATAACACGGATAGCATGATTGAATGAATCGGCGATGTACAACTTCGAGTTCGCTCCCGCGACGCCCGAAGGATGTTGAAAAAACGCTTCCGATAGCCTGCCGTCCGCGTACCAGGCAGCTGCTTCGTCATCTCCGGCCAGAGTCATGACCCACCTGCTTCCCCGCTCGATTTTTCTGACCGCGCTGGACAGACCATCGACAAAATACAGGGTTTGATCCAGCGCGACCATCCCCAGTGGCTGTGCCAGCAAGGCCCGTAAACCCGGACCGTCGCGCATACCTTCCACGCCATACCCGATGTAGGGCTCCGCATACCCGTTTCGGCTGTCCACACGCCAGACCTGGTGCGCGCCCGGCATCGTCACGAACAACGCCGTCTTTATCTCCGCGATATCCCACGGACTGTTCAAGCCGATCGAGCCGCCGGAACCCCGCATGTTGAAAAGCGCCGCGCGTCTCCCGTTACCCACCAGCGTCCTGACTTCTCCCGCACGCAGGTCTATGGTTCGAACAGCGTGATTCCCCGCGTCGCATAAATACAGCACCGAATCGCCGATTGCAACCAGACCCTGCGGGTTATCGAATTGCGCTTCGTGATACCGCCCGTCCCGGAATCCCCTACCGTTCCCTATTCGCTGCGTCACGACGCCGCTTCGCACATCAATGATCAGGATTTCATTTTTCCCCGAATTGGAAACATAGAGTACGCTCCCGTCGGCGCCGATTGCAACGTTCCCGGGAAAATACAACCCCTCGGGTTCCAAGTCTGTCGCCGCGACCGGAATTTCTTCAGGCGACAACACCCCTTGACGGTCAAAGTATTCCGCAAGCCTTGAAATAAACTCCTCCAGGAATTCAAAGCCCCTGCTGGCTGGCCAGGCGAGCACGATTCGCCCTTCAGGATTCACCACCACGAATGCCGGTTGCGACGCTACGTCGTATCGAACCGATATGACACCTCCCGTGTCGTTGACAACCGGGTACTGAATTCGATACCTGGCGATGGCATCCCGAACCGCGCGGTCGTCGCGGGCTCCGGCAAACCGCCCGCTATGTATCCCAATCACGGTCGAGATTTTGCCGAATTTTTCCCGGAACGCCCGGAGTTCTTCCTGGAGTCGCAGACACTCGATCGAGCCGTCCGTCCAGAACTCCAACAAGACGATTTTCCCCTGGTAGTCTTCAAGCGTACGCGGGCCGTCCGTGTTGAACCACGTCAGGCCTTTCGGAAAATCCGGCGCCCGACCGATACCCTCGAATTCCGGATCGAACAAAACCCGTTTGTCCTGGTCGATACGCTCCTCACATCCGGCAACGGCGACCACAAAGAAAAGCAGCAACAGAGGGATGTTTCGCATGACACTTCCAAGATAGACGCCATCGGCGGCAGGTGCAAGCGATGATTCCATCCCCCCGCCAGGAAATTGCGAACAAAGTTTGAATGCTCGTATTTCTCTGGCATATTACGGGTGGTTTCGGAGTTTGACCCGATAGCAGTTGCTCGACGGCCCCGTCAGGGAACTCCGCTCGATAATGACGCAATGAAGATCGTATCGCTGAAATAAACGACATGCGAGCCCAGCTAAAACGCCTGACCACGGACACAGCCATGTACGGTCTCAGCAACGTGCTGGGGCGCATGATCAATTTCCTCCTCGTTCCCTTGTACACGAACGTCATTGCTCCCGGCGAGTACGGCTACGTGGGAACCGTGTACGCGTACGTCGCCTTTTTCACCATCCTGTTTCCTTACGGCATGGAAATCGCGTTCATGCGGTATTTCACAGCTCATGAACGTCACGACAAAAAGGATGTATTCAGCACTCCTTGGATTGCGGTAGCCACGACCTCCGTTGTCCTGGCAGGCATCATACATTTCTTCTCCACTGACATCGCCTCGCTCATCCAGCTTCCGGAGCATTTTTCTCTGATCGTGGTATTCGCCGGGTGGACCCTGGCCGTGGATGCCATCGCCGCTATTCCGTACGCGTCCCTGCGCATGGACCGCAGGGCGTTCCGATTCGCGGTTATTCGCTTTTCCGGAATCCTGGTGGCAGTACTTCTCAATGTTTGGTTTATCGGCATCCAGCACAAGTCCATCACCTGGATATTTATCGCCGGATTCATCGGATCATGTTTCGCCCTGGCGCTCCTTGTTCCAACGATCTTCGACCACCTGCGGCTGAAGTTTTCGCCCCCCCTGCTCCGCACATTACTGCGTTTTGGACTCCCAACAGTGCCGGCGGGACTGGCGGCAATGGTGGTGCAGGTCATCGACCGGCCACTCCTGCTTGCATTCTCCGGGGAAGAAGTCGTGGGCCTCTACAACGCCAACTACAAGCTGGGCATCTTCATGATGCTCCTGGTCGGCATGTTCCAGTACGCCTGGCAGCCGTTCTTCCTTCAACATGCGAAGGACCAAGACGCAAAGCGGATGTTCGCCCGGGTCGGAACCTACTTCCTGACCATCGCGCTCTGTATCTGGCTCGTGCTCTCGCTTTTCATGAGCGACATCGTCCGGATTTCCGTCGCCGGGTACTATTTCATCGGTGCGAAGTACTGGACGGGGCTTAGCATTGTCCCCGTAATTCTCCTTGCCTATATTTTTACAGGGATGGCAGCGATCTTCTCGGCGGGCCTGTACATCCGGAAGAAAACCACGTGGCTCCCCGGCATCAGCGGAACAGGCGCTGCTGTCAATATCGTCGCCAACGTCTTGCTCATTCCGACTATGGGGATGATGGGCGCGGCGGTGGCAACGCTTTTGAGTTACGTCGTCATGTCCGCTCTGAGCTTCTTCCTTGGACAGAGAGTGTATCGCGTGCCTTACGAGTATGCCCGCATGGCAAAGCTGGTGCTTGCCGCCGCCATTCCGGCCGCCTTCTGGTACGCGCGGATCAACCCGGGACTGCCGGAAATGGTGTTTAAAGTCATCCTGGCCGGTCTCTTTCCCGGCCTGCTGTTTGTGCTTGGATTTTTTGAGCGTGGAGAGCGAAACCTCATGACCCAATTGTTGAAAAGGATATTATCCTCGCAAGGATGAAAATACTCGTTTGCATCGTGCTGTTTCTCTTCAGCCTTGGCCCGGTTGCCGAGGCGCAGTCGGAAATGGCCGGCTCCAGGCGCATCAACCCGGAATTCGGCAAACCCGGCGTGCGGCGCAACGCCACGGCTTTGTTTCACGATCCCGCATTCCTCTCGACGCTCCGAGACAACACGAAGCGCCGTTTCCCCGCTCTCTTGAAATCCACGCGTGCCGCAAAGCGCGAAGTCAACCCTTCGCTCAAGGTCGGCGACAAGGATACGTTTTTCGTCACCAACTTTGTGGACGTCTCCTACAGCCGGATCACCGCGGAAGCCCGATACGTTGATTCGCTGGTGGCCATATTCGTGGACAGCGCCGAATGGGCGAATCATCGCATCGTACAAGATCAGGTCGATTCCATCGCGGAGTACCTCGTCAAGCACTCGCTGATCATTTCGCGCGACCCGAACAAGGGGATGCTCGAGAACGTGAAGGAAGTCTTCGGCGATCCTCCCGACATCGACGGCGACGGGAGACTCAACGTGTTGCTTTACGACATCCAGGACGGCTACACGCCTGGCGGAGCGTATATCAGCGGGTATTTTTCGTGGGTGGATCAAACCGACCAGGACGGTTCAAACCATACGGATATTCTTTACCTGGACATCTACCCCACGATTTATGGCTCCCCCGTAAACGGCATCTGGCGTGCACTGGCTACGACCGCCCACGAGTACCAGCACCTCATTCATTACGGGCACGACCCCAACGAGATCCTGTTCATCAACGAGGGGCTTTCGATGAACGCGGAGCTGGTGTGCGGTTTTACCGGTGAAAGCCCATACGGGTATTTCAAAAACACCAATGTCCCTCTTCTCGCCTGGCCCGTCAACCCGGACTCTCCCATCGATGATTACAGCCGGGCGCAGTATTTCTTTCTTTATCTCAAGGACCGTTTCGGCGAAGGTATCTTCCGCGCCATCGTCGGCGAC
>JALUUP010000258.1 GCA_027021285.1 Bacteroidota bacterium
TTCAAACCGCCGTTCGAATGGGGAGAAATTCGCAGGCATCTTGACGATCTGGGTTCCAAGTCCCTTCCCCTTGTCAGTATGGTTGGATTCATCATGGGACTGATTCTGGCCATGCAGACCCGTCCGACGCTGGATCGATTCGGGGCGGGAAGTTACTTGCCCGCAATGATTGCGTTATCCATTGTCCGCGAGCTTGGCCCGGTGATTACAGCCCTTATCGTGGCGGGCCGTGTCAGCTCGGGAATCGCGGCCGAGATCGGCTCGATGCGAGTTACCGAACAGATCGATGCCCTGGAAGTCAACGCGGTCGATCCATACAAGTACCTTGTCGTCACTCGTGTCGTTGCGTGCATAATCATGATGCCGCTTATTACCGCTTACGTAGATTTTTTAGCGATTCTTGGAGGATACGTGGCCGAATCGATAACGTACACGTCGAGTTTCCAGCTGTATTTCACGGATGTCATAAACTCGCTGACCTTTTTCGACGTGATCCCGGGTGTAGCCAAAACCGCCGTCTTCGGGTTTATCATCGGTATCATCGGGTCGTACCAGGGATACACTGCCGGTTCGGGAACGCGCGGCGTAGGACGGGCAGCGACTTCCGCGGTGGTGTACGCGTCCTTGCACATCATTTTCGTGGATATGGTCCTCGTTCGATTGACACTGTACATTTTTGGATGAGTGTAACGTCATGATTGATATTAAGGATATCGTCGTTCGATTCGAAGACCACCTTGTGTTGGATGGGCTGTCCCTGCATGTTCCCAAAGGCTCCGCCGTGGTGATCCTGGGACGTAGCGGCGTAGGAAAGAGCGTGTTATTAAAGAGTATCGTCGGGTTGCTGCGGCCGGAAAAGGGCAGTATCCGGGTGATGGGCCAGGAAGTGATCGGGATGAAACCGTCCCAGCTCAACAAGCTGCGAAAACACTTCGGGTACGTCTTCCAATACGCGGCGCTGTTCGATTCGATGACGGTGCGTGAAAACCTTGAGTTCCCGCTGCGCAGGCATTCAAATTTGAGCGAGGACGAAATCACGGCCCGGGTCGAAGAACTGTTGAAGCTGGTTGACCTGCTCGACGCCATCGATAAAATGCCCGGCGAGCTCAGCGGCGGCATGAAAAAACGGATCGGCCTGGCACGCGCTATTATCCCGCAACCGGACATCGTTCTCTATGATGAGCCAACGGCGGGGTTGGATCCGGTCACCGCGCGGGAAATCAGCAAGCTCATTCACGATCTGGAGCGGCGTTTCGGTACAACATCGATCACCGTGACCCATGATCTCGAATGTGCCCACATAATTGCTGATCGCATTTGTATTTTGCATGACCGGCGCATCGTCGAAGAAGGCACGTTCGACGAGATGCTGAAAAGCGAGTATCCATTGACACGAGCATTTTTTCAACCTGAGACAGTATGAAACCATCGCAATCCAAATTCCGTGTCGGTCTTCTGATCGTTCTTGGTGTCGTAGCGATCACGCTCGGCATCTTTTTCGTGGGTGAAAAGAGCAAGCTCTTCAGCTCGGCATTTTTCGTGCGGGTAAATTTCACCTCCGTGGAGGGTGTAAAACCGGGGACGCTGGTTTACCTCTCCGGGTACAGCGTCGGCACCGTGTCCGACATCAGCCTTGTACGGGGCGATTCGGTACGCCTGACCCTGCGCCTGGAAGAACGGATACGGCCGTTCATCAAGCGCGATTCCCACGCCCGTATCGACCAGGAAGGACTTGTCGGGAACAAGGTTATCAGCCTCTTTACCGGGAGCGCCGCCTCGCAACCCGTCAACGACTATGATTTCATTATCGGGATCCAACCGTACAGCCTGTCGGATCTCACCGCTGATGCGCGGACACTCGTGGATACGACGAAATACATCGCCGGACAAGTCAAGAATATTTTCGTTGATGTGAACAGAGGCGTTGGTACTCTTGGATTGCTGCTGAAAGACGACGCAGTGTACAGGAACTTCGAAAGCATCACTGTCAGGACGGATACGACCCTGGCTCTTGTCAACAAGCAGCTCCTGGGGTTGTCCTCCATCCTGGAGGACCTTACACAGGCCGTGTACAGGCTGGTACTTCGTTCTGATTCCACGGTGATGCGCGCAAATGAGGCGACACGTGAGGTGGAAATATTCGTACGCAAGTTGAACGAAGGGAAAGGAACTCTTGGAGCGCTGATTACCGACCGATCCATGTACGATTCCCTGAATGCACTCCTGGGAGATCTCCAGGCGGTTTCGCACGATGCCAGCAACGCTGCCGACCAGATATCGAAAGCCGTGTATGCCATGCGGACACATTGGCTCCTGGGAAGGGTCTTCGGCCCCCTTGAGAAGGTCGAGCAAGAGCCTCCCGCTTCTTCGCTGAGTCGGCAGTGGAAAGAGCTTCGACGCCAGCAGCGCCGGTTGCAGCGTTTGCTGGAAGCTCTTCGCGAGAAAGGTGTGATAGACCCCGATACGCTCGACCTGGACCAGGAGCGGTGATGCGTACCGTTATTCCATGTCATTTCGTTCTTGACGAAATACACGCCGCCGATGGCAACGTGACCTGGAGCTATGGCGGAGCGTTTTTCCCCGTATCGGTGTTTTCCGCGTTGTCGCGGGAAGGCGATGAAATTATTCCCGTCTTTCCCGTGGGTGAGGATATGTACGACGAGCTTACAGCGACGCTTGAACGACTCCCCGGGGTACGTACGGACGGTGTGTACCGGGTTACCAGGCCAACAACGCGTGTCAAGCTCTTTTTCGCCAGCGCGACGCATTACAATACGTGTCTCGTACGCCATTTGCCGCCGATTTCATACAGCCGTATCGCGCCGTTTCTTCCCGCCGATCTTGTTTACCTCAACGCTATGACCGCCGCCGACATCACCCTGGAAACGGTGGAACGGCTGCACGGGGGCGGAGCACGCGTGTACCATGATGTCCACATGCTTGCCTATTCGGTCCGGGACGGCGGACGACGTGTCCTCCGTCCGCAGCCTGAATGGCGACGCTGGTGCGCCGCCGCCGACGTGATCCAGATGAACGAGCAGGAGGCGTCGGTGTTTACGGGAAGGAACAAGTCCCTGGAAGACGTCGCGGCGGACGTGTTGGATGCGGGAGCGGAAATGGTCGTATTGACGCGGGGCGAGCGGGGCGCCTTGATTGCGGATGGAAAAAGCATCCTCCGGGTACCGGTGGAACCGGTTGGCAGTGTACGCGACACGACCGGTTGCGGCGACGCGTTTGGCGCCGGGTTTATCTTGTCGCTTCTTCGCGGTGATTCCCGTGAAAACGCCGCGCGAAACGCTTCTGCTATCGCCGCGAAGGTTGCGACATTGTCCGGATCGAACGGGATCGAATCGCTGCGCCGGATATCCAGAGGAGCACTGTCGTGAAGAAAGTATTGATCACGGGAGCCCACGGGTTGCTGGGACAGAAAATCAGTCTTATCCTGGCTCGTGAATCGGACGCGGAAATTCTCATGACGGATATCCAGCGCACTACACCGTTCGATGTACCGCGATTCGATTACCACCAGCTCGACGTCACAAGGCTCGGTGACGTGAAGAGTCTCGTTGCATCCTACCGGCCGGATGTCATTATCAATACCGCGGCAAAGACCGACGTTGACGATTGTGAAATCCAGCGCCAGGAGGCGTGGTGTGTCAACGTGGACAGCGTCAAGCACCTGGTTATCGCCGCGCGCAAGCTGGAACGCTGCCGTATCATCCACATCTCCACCGACTACGTGTTCAGCGGGGAGGAGGGCATGTATTCGGAGGATTCCCGCCCCAACCCGGTGAATTACTACGGCAAGTCCAAGCTTGCGGCCGAGAACGTTTTGCGGGCGGGCGGGGTGGACCATCTCATCGTTCGCACACAGCTTCTGTACGGGACGGGCGTGAATATCCGGAAGAATTTCGTGTTGTGGACGCTGGCCATGCTGAAGCAGGGCAAGCCGTTTGGAGTGGTCGACGACCAGGTCGGCAACCCCACACTCGTGGATGACCTCGCTTTCGCCATACTCAAACTGGCCGAGACATCGACCGAAGGATTGTACCACGTGGCGGGCAGTGAAGCAGTGAGCCGGTACGACTGGGCACGCGCTATCGCCATGGTGTTTGGCCTCGATCCGGACGTCATCTATCCCATCAGGACTGCCGAACTGCACCAGTCTGCACGTCGGCCGATGAACAGCACGTTTGTTACGTTGAAATTCGAATCGGAATTCGGATTCGGACTTTCGAATATCCAGCAGGGACTCGAACGCTTCCGCTCCCAGTTGCAACAGGGAGCGCGGCTGTTCCAAATGTTGAACCGAAGCAATTAAAACAGGAAGGCGCATGATCGATATCAAGTTGATCCGGGAGCATCCGGAGAACGTCAAACGGGGCATCGCCTTGAAACGCGAACCGGATCACGTGGACGAGGTCCTTCGATTGGACCGGGAACGGCGGGAGCTCATCAATCGCGCCGATCAGCTCAAGGCGAAGCGGAACGCGGTTTCCGAAGAGATTGGTCGTCTCAAAAAGGAAGGGCGCCCGGCGGAAGACAGGATTGCCGAAATGAAGGAAGTCGCGAACACGATCAAGGAGCTTGACGCCAGGATCCGCGAGATCGAACAGGAAGCACGCGAAGCCCTTTTGCGCATTCCCAATCTTCCACACGAGAGCGTGCCGGAAGGCTCGGACCCGGAAGCCAATCTGGAGGTCCGCCGCTGGGTTCCCGGCGAGATCCCCGGTCTGAACAGCGAAGCCGCGTTTCCCCACCTCGATCACGTGGAACTGGGCAAACGCCTTGGCATACTCGATTTCGAACGGGGTGCGAAGATCACAGGCAGCGGTTTTCCCGTGTACATGGGCAGGGGAGCGGCCCTGGAACGCGCGTTGATAAATTTCATGCTCGACGTTCACACGGGGGCGAACGGCTATCGTGAAGTGTTCCCGCCGTTTCTCGTCAACGAAACCTCGATGACCGGTACAGGCCAGCTTCCGAAAATGTCCGAGGACATGTACAAGTGCGAAGGCGAAGACTTGTTCCTCGTGCCCACCGCCGAAGTGCCTCTCACCAACCTGTATCGGAACGAAATGTTCAAGGTCGAGGACCTGCCGGTTTCCTTGTGCGGGTATTCCGCCTGTTTTCGGCGCGAAGCCGGCTCGTACGGAAAAGAAACCAAGGGATTCTTGCGCGTGCACCAGTTTAACAAGGTGGAATTGGTGAAATTCATTCTTCCCGAAGAATCCTACGAGGCGCTGGAACAGATTACCAGACACGCCGAAGGCATCATGCGGGCGTTGAACATTCCGTACCGGGTGCTGTTGCTGTGCACGGGCGATACGAGTTTCGCTTCCGCCAAGACGTACGACATCGAAGCATGGGCCACGGGCGAGCAACGGTGGCTGGAGGTGTCGTCGTGCAGCAATTTCGAGGACTTCCAGGCGCGGCGTGCGAACATCCGGTTTAAAAGGGAACCGAAAGCCAAACCGGAATTCGTTCATACCCTCAACGGCTCCGGTCTCGCGACTTCGCGGTTGATGGTCGCGCTGCTGGAGAACAACCAGACGGCCGATGGCGCAATCGTCGTGCCTGAACCCTTGCGAAAGTACACTGGCTTCGATCGGATCGAACCAACGGGCCCCGATGCAGATAATAACGATTGATCTCTGGAACACGCTGGTGGACAGCAGCAACGGTGATGAACGCCGTCGCATCCGGTTCGAGGCGCTTCGGAAGGCCCTGCGAGGGCTTGGCGCAACCCGCACCGACGAGGAACTCCGTAATGCATACATCGCGGGGCAACAGGCTTTTCTCGACGTCTGGCGCCGCGCACACCGCACCTTGACGACGTCGGAAATCATCGGGGAGATATGGGCGTCTTTGAACATCGAGGTGCCGGAGCACGTTCACGAGGACGTCGTTACGGTATTCGCGGAGAGCATCCTGCATGCTCCGCCGCGGCTTTTGGGCGGGGTGGCGGAGACCCTTCCCGTACTGGCGGTTACCAACCGTCTCGCCCTGATTTCCGATACGGCGTTCTCACCGGGTAGAATCCTCAGGCTGGTGCTGGAGCGACTGGGTATCGCTCGTTACTTTACCGCGATGGTTTTTTCGGACGAAGCCGGCGTATCGAAACCCCGGCCGGAAATTTTTCAGAAGGCCCTCGAGGCGGTGGATGGGAACGTGGAGGATTGCATCCATATAGGTGACATCGAGCGCACGGACATCGCGGGAGCCAAGAGACTCGGGTGCAAGGCGATACTCTATACCGGCGACCCGGCGACCCAGTTGATCGAACCGCGCCAGGACCAGACCGCCGCCGATGCCGTTTTACAGAGCTGGTACGATGCACCCGCGATCATTCAGCGTTTACGTGTCGCCGCGCGGATATGAAACTCTTCGAACGGTTGAACAGCTACCGGCAACTATCCTACCTGGCGCCATATTTCAGGAGGCATCGGAAAAAGTTCATTCTTGGTATCGTATTCATTCTCCTCTCCACGATCTTCGAGGTCTTCGTCCCCCAGTTTATTCGCCAGGCCATTGATGGAATCGAGACCGGTATTACTTCCAGCGGGCTGGCGTTTCTCGCGTTGCTGATCGTCGGGACTGCCGCTATCAGCGGGGTGTTCCTGTTTCTGACGCGCCAGACCATCATCGTCGCATCGCGCGAAGTGGAATACGACCTGCGCAACGATTTCTATAATCATGTTCAAAGCCTCTCCATCCGGTTTTTTCAAAACCGGCCCACGGGCGAGGTTATGGCGTATGCTTCCAACGATATAAATGCCGTTCGCATGTTCGTGGGACCGGCGGTGATGTATTCCGCCAATACGGTGTTCACTTTCGTCATTACGCTGGGCATCATGTTGTTGATCAACCCGGCACTGACCCTGCTGGCCCTTGCGCCCATGCCCGCGGTTTCCTTCCTCGTGTACAAGTTGGGAAAGATTATTCACGATCGTTTTGAGGACATCCAGTCGCACTACGCGCTCCTTACCGCGCGAGCCCAGGAAAACCTCTCCGGGATTCGTGTGGTCAAAGCGTATGCACGGGAGGCTTACGAGATCGGGGTGTTTCGCAACCTGAGCTGGTCGTATTTGAAGAAAAACCTGCGCCTCGCCAGGGTACAGGTGTTCCTCATGCCAGCTCTGAGTTTTCTCGTAGGGTTATCCATGGTTATCGTGTTATGGTACGGGGGGACGCTGGTCATCGACGGTGACCTGACGCTGGGTGCGCTGACCCAGATCATTATTTACATCGGGATGCTTATCTGGCCCATGATCGCGACCGGATGGGTCATCAACCTCATCCAGAGGGCGGCGGCATCCATGGGCAGGATCCAGGACATTTTCAAGGAACGGCCGGAAATCTCCGACACCGATAACACGGATCACTCCATCACGAAGCTTGACGGAAGAATCGAGTTCGATGATGTCGGTTTTCGGTACATGGAAAGGGCTCCATGGGTCGTGCGGCACATTAATCTGGATATCCCGCCGTCGGCTTCACTGGCCATCGTCGGCCGGACGGGAGTGGGAAAAACGACATTGGTCAATCTCATTCCCCGTCTCTACGATGTCACGGAAGGTGTCGTACGTGTGGGTGGTCATGATGTTCGGAAGATACCCGTGCATACACTCAGGGATCATATCGGCTACGTAACCCAGGAAACATTTCTTTTTTCCGACACGATTTTCAGGAATATCGCGTTTGGAGTAGACAACCCCTCGCGCGAAGAAGTGGAATCCGCTGCGCGCGTCGCTGCGATCCATGATGCCATCCTGGAATTTCCGAAGGGGTACGATACATTTATCGGCGAGCGGGGCATTACGCTGTCGGGAGGACAAAAGCAGCGCATCAGTATCGCGAGGGCGGTGTTGCGCAAGCCCGCTATTCTTATCCTGGACGACGCGCTGTCCGCTGTCGATACTCATACCGAGGAGGAAATCCTGCAGCGCCTCCGCGAGGTCATGCGGGAGCGGACCAGCATCATCATCAGCCACCGTGTTTCCACCGTGAAACACGCTGATCACATCATTGTTCTTTCGAACGGCGCAATCACCGAGCAGGGAACCCACGATGAACTCCTTGAGCTCGGTGGAGTGTACGCGGATCTGCATTTCAAGCAGCTCCTTGCGGACGAACTGGAGAGCATGTAACCAAGAGGACAACAGGTGACCGTACTTGTATCATCGATCCAAGAAATTGCTCGAATACTCCGCGAGAAACACTCGTTCCTGCTGACCACGCACGTCAACCCGGACGGTGACGGGCTGGGCTGCGAGTACGGGTTGTATCACGTCCTTCGCAGGCTGGGAAAGGAAGTGCGCGTCATCAATGCGGCGGACCTGCCCGAGAACTACGCGTTTCTTGACGGCGATGTCTTTGAAACCTACGACGGTTCGGCGCATGATTCGTGGATCGTCTCGGCCGACGTCGTGATGATCCTGGACACAAACGAGATGGAACGAATCGGTGATCTCGGAACCGTCGTACAGGAATCCGAAGCGCTGAAGGTCATCGTGGATCACCACCTGCATCCTTCAGCCGTCGCGGACCTGTATTTCATCGACGATCAGGCGAGTTCGACCGGGGAACTGGTCTTTTCGCTTTTACAGGAATTGATCGGGTTGAATTTCGGCTATGAAGCCGCTCTCGGTTTGTACACGGCAATCATGACGGACACGGGGTCGTTTCGGTTCCCGCGCTCCACGCCCCGTGTTCACAGGATCGTCGCCGATCTGCTGGAGCACGGCATCAATCCCGCCCACGTGTATGAGGCCGTGTACGAGAGCTACCCGTTGCGTCGGGCCAGGCTGCTTGGCCTCATGCTCAGGGATATCACCGCTGTCGCCGGTGGACGAGTGACCATCACGACGGTGACCCGCGCGATGTTCGAGGAGGCGGGAGCGGTTCAGGAGGACGTGGACGACATGGTGAACTACGGCCTTGCGATTCGGGGAGTAGAGATGACGATTCTTCTGGTCGAAACCGGCAAGGGCGTAAGAATGAGTTTTCGCTCCCGTGGAGATGTCCCGGTCAATGAATTGGCCGTCAAATTTGGCGGTGGAGGGCATTGCAACGCTGCGGGCGCTTTTGTCAGCGATACCTCGCTCGTCGATGTCCGGGTACGGCTGGAAAAAGAACTGGAAGATTTTATTTCCACTCGCTTTGGTCCCGAAAGCAGGTAGATACCGAGTGGAATTTTTTTTCAAATCCGTTTGCAAACTGTTGTACCATGATATATACTTTGAGAAAATCATGATGAGATGCCGAGTAGCATATCCAGTGAGCCAGAATTGCACGTAAGAGCACATCCCGAAAAAAAGAACGTTTCCCGGTCTGAAACGTGGAAAGGCTTCGATTGGAGGTTGTGGTGCTCGGATTTCCACATTGAATGTAACTTCGACAAATCGAGGAGAAGCACATGGTAAAATGTACCGGCGCCTATGGTACTCCAGAACGGATCAAAGCCGACGTACACACGATTTTTTTGCCGCGGGAGAGTTCCATCCAGAAAAAGCAGCTCGCTCCGCTGGAGAAGTCCCAGCGCAGCGTGCTCTTCACGGCGATAGAAAACGGTGATTTTACCGGGAAGACGGAGGATATCCTCTATCTCTACGGTCAGGACGGGACTCGCCTCCTTATCGTAGGGGTGGGCGAAGTCGGAAAGATTGATTCCGAGGTCCTGCGGCGTGCGGCAGCAAAAGCAGTCAAGGCGTGTCAGAAGCTTTCAGCGCAAAAACTCGCCTTGTACATGCTGAAGGAAGACCTTCTGCCCAAGACGATGGGGTTGAATTTTGCGACGGCAAGTCGTGCCATCGTTGAAGGGGCGTTCCTGGGGTTGTACAAGTACGATGCGTACAAGAAGAAGGATAAGGGGCGGGCAAACCGCAAGGCGCAGAAGGAGGAGGGGAAAAAAGAAATCACGGATCTCGTGCTCGCAACGCCGGACGAAGGGCATCAGACGACGTTGAAACAGGTCATCGAACAGACCACGACGGTGGCGGAAGCCGTGTACAAGGCCCGCGACCTGGGGAATGCTCCATCAAACGAAATTACCCCGGACATCCTGGCGAAAACGGCATCTTCGCTTGCCAAGAAATATCACTTGAATGTCGTGGTTCTCAAGAAAAAGGAAATCGAGTCCCACAAGATGATGGGACTCCTGGCGGTGAACAGGGGGAGCGCAAACGAGCCGCGCTTCATCATTCTTGAACATAACGCGACAAAGAAGAGTTATCCGTGCATCGTTCTCGTCGGTAAAGGCGTAACCTTCGATTCCGGGGGGATTTCCATAAAACCTTCGGCCAACATGGGCGAGATGAAGATGGATATGGCTGGCGCCGCCACGGTGATTGGCGTGATGATGGCTGCGGCCCGCTTGAAGTTACCAATCCGCCTCATCGGTCTCATCCCATCCACCGACAACATGCCGTCCGGAAGCGCGCTTTGCCCTGGCGATATTATCACGTATTCGAACGGGGTCTCGGTGGAAGTCGATAACACGGACGCGGAAGGGAGGTTGATTCTTGCCGATGCGTTATTGTATGCCCAGCGTTTTAAGCCCCGCTGTATCATTGATCTCGCCACGTTGACGGGCGCCTGTGTCATTGCCCTTGGGGCGCACAGCACGGGGATGATGGGAACGGACGAGGCGGTGAAATCACTGTTGAAGGAAGCGGGTGATCGGACGCACGAGCGTGTCACGGAACTCCCCGTTTACGAGGAATACGAAAAGCAGCTCAAGAGCGAGGTCGCCGATATCAAGAATGTCGGAGGAAGAGAAGCCGGTGCCATTACCGCAGCTCTCTTTTTGAAGAAGTTTGTCGGCGAGTATCCATGGGTACATCTCGATATCGCGGGAACGGCGATGCTTTCCGAAGCCGGGGAATATACGCCCAAAGGAGCCAGTGGAGTCGGTGTACGGTTGCTTGTCGATGCGCTTTCGCACTGGAAGAAAACCTGAACCCTCGCACCTGTTCGAGCAACGAGTTCAATACGGAACGCGGAGTGAA
>JALUUP010000259.1 GCA_027021285.1 Bacteroidota bacterium
CACCCCCATCGGCGTCTTTGCCCTGATGGCGAAAATCGTGGCCCAGACCGGCTTCGACGTGTTCGTCCCGCTCGGCACGTACATGATAACCGTCATCGCCGCGCTCGTCATCCACGCCACCATCACCCTGCCCACCCTGTTGTCGGTCCTGGCGGGCGTCAATCCCGTGGCCCACGCCCGCGCCATGTCTTCCGCCCTGCTGACGGCCTTTTCCACCGCGTCGTCTTCCGCCACGCTGCCCCTGACGATGGACGCCATGGAAAACAACGCCGGGGTCTCGAACAAGATCTCCAGCTTCGTCCTGCCACTCGGCGCCACCATCAACATGGACGGCACCGCTCTCTACGAGTGCATCGCAGCCATGTTCATCGCCCAGGCCTACGGGATCGATCTGTCGTTCGCCCAGCAGGTCATCGTGGTTCTGACCGCCCTCCTGGCCAGTATCGGCGCCGCAGGCGTGCCCATGGCGGGCCTGGTGATGATCACCATCATCCTGAGAGCGGTGGGACTCCCGCTCGAAGGCGTGGGCCTTATCCTTGCCGTCGACCGGATCCTGGACATGATGCGGACTTCGGTCAACGTGTGGAGTGACAGTTCCGGCGCGGTCATCATCGCGCGGAGCGAGGGGGAAAATGAAATAAGGGTCTTGCGGAAAACCCCGGAAACGAGCAGCCGCTAATCACCCAGCCGGACAACCCGGCATCCCGCCTCCCACGGATGGTCGAGCACCATCTCCTTGCCGTCGATGCCTCGCAGGAGCCAGGGAATGATCATGTCCCCGGACGCGGCGGCGATCATGATGAAGCCGTAAAACGTCAGCGCCCCGGAACCGGTCAGCAGGCCGGCAATCCAGGGAACCACGCCGAGGAGAACGCCCGGAAGAACAACCGACATGCGGTAGCCGAAAACGGGCACCGCGACGCGGCAGTGCGCGTAGGGCGCGAGCGCCTTCCAGTTCATGCCGAATGAAACGTCCCGCCACCGCGCCCCGCCGAACAGCACGTACCCCGCGCCGTGCAGCGCTTCGTGGATCACGATGCTGACGACAAACACGGGAAGGAAAACATAGAGGATGTCGTGAAAGCCCGCCTGGAGAGCAAGGAAACCGTAGATGGCGAGGTACGGTCCGAGGCAGGCAACGCCGAGCAAGGGCAGCAGGCCCAGGGCGATGAGGTTCGCGCGCGACAAGGGCATGGACGCATCGGCGGTCACCTCGTAGGAAGCCTCGTCGGTTCGAGGCGCGGGGCCGGGATGACGCCTGCCGCTCATTTCCTGTCACCGGGCGCCATGCGTGTACCCCCGTTCATTCCGCCGTTCCGTCCGATTCGAAAAGCCGCTTCCAGTATTCCACTTCGGAAGGAGTCAGCTTCCTGTTCTTCACGTCTTCTTCCACGGCTTCAGCGCGCCCGTGTATCCGCTCGAGAAACGTTTCGCTCCTCATCGCCTCCGCCTCGCAGGCCCGCGCATGAGCTGCTACTTCCAGGTCGGACGAGACCACCGTCACGGCGCGGGGATTGGCGGATTTCTCAAGCGCCCGCCGGATATGCCGGTCCGCGCTTTCATTTCCGCTGAACACGACACGTACCGCGCGCGACGGCAGGTCTTCGCCGCGGCCGTCGAAGACGAGCACAACCCGCGCCTTGGTTCCCGCCGCCCAGTTCTCCACACGCTCGACCAGCGCCCTCCGGGCATAGTCCGGCTGTTGGGAAAGTATTCGCCCGAGTTCCGGGAGCTTGTGCAGAACGTTGTAGGCGTCGATGAGATACGTTTTTCGCCCTGGCGCGTTATTCGTCATCCGGATTTTCTTCGTCCCAGTTCATTTCCATCAGTTCATCGAGCTCTTCGTCCGTGGCCAACTGCACTTCGTCTTCCGGCGTGTCGTCCCGTTGAAAAGGCGCGCTCCTCGCGGACTTTCTCTTCCCGGAACGTGAGGCGCGTTTTTCCCCGGCGTCTTCGAAGTCGTAAAACGGAATCTCGATCATGCGCTTGGGTTTCCGGTCAACCAGCTCGATCATCTTCTCGTGGACATCCGCCCGGTAGTACTCCTCGCCGCAGCCGGAGCAGATCCCGACCGGTACGTTATCGAACACCACCAACTTGTCTCCGTACCGCAGTTCCGTCTGTGTACGAATTTCTTCGACCATGCCCCCGCAAATCGAGCAGTTAGCGTAATTGTGGTAAGTCATCCTCGTTCCTCACGTTGTAAAAGACCAAACAGCCGAACAGCGCGTCCGTCCGGGGTTTGCACAGCCACCAGGTCCCAGGGCGGGTTCCTCGACGGCGTTCCGATCAGGCAGGTGAAGTCTGGATTGACGTATGGGTTCTCCTTCTTGATCTCCGCCTGTGTAACAATTTCCAGCACCTTGGAGGCCGGGATTTTCCGGCGCATGAGGGTCTTGAGCATCCTCCTGGAATATTCCACCCTG
>JALUUP010000260.1 GCA_027021285.1 Bacteroidota bacterium
TGTGTGCAGGGAGAGTCTGGAGAAGGAGCTCTCCCGGGCTGGAACGGGCCTCGGCGTTTACGATGGATTCAAAACGTCCACCAGACCAGTCGGTCTGTATCCACTGCAGTTGCGACAAGACAATGTGAAAAGGCGTGACCAGCCAGAAGGCGATCAACACCGGCCAGGAATACGGAAAGGTTTTTTCAGCAAGCGAAGGCACTGTCATCCTCCGGGAAGTGAGCGCCCGCGTCCGAAGGATTAACGACGCAGGGTCATCATTTTCGTCAGGACGGCGGTCGAGGTTCTGAGCTGGTATATATAGACGCCATCAGGGAGGTTACCGGGCTCAAATGAAAACATATGAAAGTTGTCGTCCAGCTTGTCATCAACAAGTGTGCGCACCTTGCGCCCCATCAAATCGAAGACGGACAGGGTGACACGATCCGGCTTTTCAAGTCCGAACCGGATCATCGTGGAAGCGGAGAACGGGTTTGGATAATTCTGGGCAAGGGTGATCGATTTCGGTTGGGGGGAATTTTCAAATGTTGACTGATCGTACAGGTACAAGTCGAGATAAGACATGTTATCCCCGCCGTAAAAAATGGTATCGATGGAATTGACCGAGGGGCCTATGACGGCGTTCCCGAAATCGAAGGTCGGATTCGGCAGAAGGGCCATACCGCCGGTGATGTCCAGCTCAAGCGTATGCTGTAAGAAAACGGTGTGCACGGCGGTATTCAGATCGAACTCGAGGACATCGCGCGTGTTGCGGTCGTTGTTCCGCACCTGGTAATGAGCCCGCGTTACCGGTTTCGAAGAACCGCCGCCCTGCTTGTCGAAGAGGAGAAGGTTTATCTGGTACGTCGATGCCTGGCCGTTCGTAACGAGGTGGGCTTTTCCCATTGTGCCGGCAATGAACATCGGCCCGGGGAAAGTACCGAGGGGAAGCGAGAGGGCGTTCGAACCCAATCCCCGGAGATACGACGTGAGAAGGTATCCTGATTTTGTCGGTGGTGTGCGCTGAAGGCCGTCCTCGCCGATGTACAAGCGCATCCTGTGGACCTTGGGCGGCAAGGGATCCGTTGGATACAACCAGGCCCCGGAATTGCTGAGGGAATACACGTGGGGTTTGCCGGTGGTTGCGTTGAACATGACCACGGCGCTGTCCGGTGATGCCACCGATTCAACCGAGGTGTCATCTTTCAGCCAGTACCTGAGCCAGCGCTCCGCCACGTCATTGATGTACGCCTGTTGTGAGGGGTCGGATGGCCCGCTGTGGCCCGCAGGCCATAGCACGATGCGCCTGGGCGCGGAGATATTGTGGAACTGCCGCAAGGCGGAAGACGGGTTGAAGTACTGGTCGTAATAGGATACCAGCATGAGAGTCGGTGTGGTGACGTTTTTCTCCAGGTCGGTGGTGCTGTATTCCTCCAACTTGCTGCGGATGAGTGAGAAATTGTCATCTTTGATCGCCTGGCGAATGGTATCGCGCACAAGCGGGGCGAACCGGACCCGGTCAGACATCAGTGTGGAAGCGAACAGCCAGTTCACCGCGTTGTTCATCGCCCAATTTTCTTCGAATCGCCCGTTGGCGACGATGGAGACCACGGCCCGGACGCCCATGTGGTACGCCGCCGCCATCCAGGCGTGGATGCCGCCTTGTGAAGCGCCATGGGCGGCCACGCGGTCGGGATTGACACCGGGAAGCGACTTCGTGAAATTAATCATGGCCTGCAAATCGCCCCGGAGATTCTTCGACGTGAAGAAGTCGAATTCCCCTTCCGACTTCCCCTGGCCGCGCACGCTGTACGCAACCCCCGCGTAGCCCTGGCGGGCAAGGTTCACGGCCAAGCTGCGGTTGTTGTTCTTGTTGCCGCTGAACCCGTGAATGTAAAGGACGGCTGGATACCCGCCCGGTGGCGCCGGTGAGACGGGAAGGACGTAAAAAGCATCTAATTTGACTCCATCGCTCATGGTCAGGATCGTATCGACGACGCGTACGTCCTGCGCCTGAACTATGGAAGGTGCGAAAAAGATGATTACCGTCATGAAAAGAGAAACGCAGAAAAAACGGGCAAGGGAATTCATCGGTGTCTCCTGTTGAAGTTTCTTCCGTACATTTCAGGACTAAGCCGCTGGGACGTATCTTTCATTGTTTAAATGATTCGTACCTGTATGGTAGTAATCCATGTTACAAAAAACCCTCTATTATGCAAAGCGATTTTTCCGTGTCGCGCCCGGCCCCTTCAAGGACAGTATTGCAGCGCTGGGAATACTCATGGTTCTCTACAGTCTGCTTCGTTTGGGGTTTTACCTGGTCAACCGTGATTTCTTCATCGACGCCGCCTCTTCTGAAATCCTTGCAGCCTTCTGGCACGGCCTGAGATTCGATCTCTCCGCCCTTATCCTGGTAAACGTGCCCGTGCTGGTTCTGTACAACATCCCGGGAAGTCTGCCCCGTCGGCGCTGGTACCGAACCATGGTATTCGTTCTGTTTTGTTTCATCAATATCATCGGCGTTCTTTTGAACATTGCCGACTACGGTTATTATCCGATGATCCAGCGGCGATTGTTGTATGAGCCGTACACCATGCTGCCGGACCTGCTGCGAATGGCGCCGGGCGTTCTCGTGCGCTACTGGCCGCTTACCCTGGCATTCGTTCTTCTTTCGACATCGTTTGTGATCGTGTTCGCGCGGTTATTCGCACGTCTGCACCGCGTTCCGGAAAACGCAAGCTGGAAGAAAAGTCTTGTCGCCCTGGCAGTATTGGTTGTTTTCTCGGTCATCGGGATTCGTGGCGGTCTGCAACTCAAGCCCATCCGGCAAGCGAACGCCTTTTTTTCCACGCATCTTTCCATTGGTTATCTATGCCTTAACAGCACCTATACCGTGTTTCGCAGTCTCTTCCAGAAAAAACTGCCCGGTATCCATTTGCTCCCGGAGGCGGAGGTTCGGCGCGAGATCGCTTGCATGATCAGGCAGGCCGATGAAACGATGATTGATTCGCAGTACGTGTTCCTGCGCGAGAAGAATCCGGTCGAGGCTCCGAGGAAGTTCAACGTTGTCGTGTTCATCATGGAAAACTGGACGGCGGAATACATTTCCTCCATCTCCGGCGGGCCGACGGTGACACCGTTTTTCGACAGCCTCGCCGCCGGGGGCGCGCTCTTCACCAATTTCTTTGCTGACGGCCGCCGTTCCATCGAGGCCGTTCCATCCGTGTTAACCTCGGTGCCCGGCCTGTACGACGTTTCGATCATTGGCTCCAAGTCGGAGATGGATAAGTTCCGGGGCCTGGGTTCGATTCTCCTGGAGTTCGGATATACCACGTCGTTCCATCACGGCGCAAGAACGGGCTCTATGGGGTTCGACGGGTTCGCCCGCCTGGCCGGGTTCATGAACTACTACGGAAGGGAGGATTTCCCAACCGTCTCGGATTCGGTGGATGACGGGATGTGGGGAATCATCGACGAGCCGTTCTTCCTTGACGCCGCCCGAAGGATGGACGGATTCAGGAAGCCGTTCTGCTCCGCTGTTTTTTCCCTTTCGTCGCACGATCCATACTACATCCCCGCGCATCGTCAGCAGTCGATTCCCAAGGTGCCGGGCGAATCGGAGTTCGAGCGCTCGATGCGGTACTCCGATTTCAGTCTTCGGCAGTTCTTCCGTTACGCCCGTTCCCGGCCCTGGTTCGACAGCACGATCTTCGTCATCACCGGCGACCACACGTTGTTTACGGCCCGGAACAACATGTACTCTTCGTTCCACGTGCCCTGCCTGGTTTACTGCCCCGCGCTGGTGTCGCCTCAGGTAATTACGGAGGTCGGACAGCACGTGGACATTCTTCCGACTATCCTCGACCTGCTGCGCCTGCACGTTCGGCACGCCTCCATGGGCAGATCGCTGTTTGACAAGGAAGGTCCCCGCTACGCGTTCGAGAAATTCGGACCCGAGTACGCCGTCTTTTCCGATCAGTTCGTTCTCGTGAATAATCTCGAGCGCGACGCGGGATTGTTCGCCTACCTGGAGGACCCCTTCTACCGTCGCAACCTCCTCGGACGGTATCCCGAACGTGCAAACACGTTGCGCAGGATTCTGTTCGCGTATGTGCAGGCGGTAACGACCTCCCTGGCGGAGGACCGGGTTTACAGGTAACCGCTTATCGACGGAGTGTGGGTTCGTTCCTTGTCTGGATGGTCAGAAGTTGACGGGAAACAAGGTCAGCGCGATGCCAATCACCACTGCGCCAAGTACGATATATGCGGGGTGAATATTGAGAAAGTACATGACAGCGAAGCTGGCGATGAGAATGAAGATGCCAAGCACATCCGGTGAGCTTTTTCCCACGTACTTGAAAAACACTGCCAGGATCATGCCCAGGACGGCATAGCGGATTACCTCGAAGGTCGTTCGGACGGCGGGGTTCTTCCCGTGCTTCATATAAAGTGCGGCGAATCCCGTGATAAGCAGGGCGGGTGGGAGAAAATTCGCGACGTTGGCGATGATGATACCGGGAATTCCCAAAACTTTGTACCCGACGTACGAGGAGAACTTGATGGAGATGGCGCCGGGGAATATCTCCACCATGGCCAGGACGTCGAGGAACTCCTTGTGCGTCAGCCACTGGTGGTTGGTCACGATTTCCCGTTCGATCAGCGGAAGGAATGAATACGCGCCTCCGAAAGAGAGGAGCCCGATTTTCAGAAACGAGAGAAAAAGTTCGAGCGCCGTTTGCATGGGTTATTCTATTTCCGGTTCGAGTTCCAAGTGAGAGGCGGGCAAAAGCGTGACGGGTTGGTTCACGTATATCGCGCCTCCTTCCAGTACTTCCGCGAATAAACCTTCCCGCGGCATGACGCAGTCGCCAGCCGCGTAATAGATGGCGCAGCGGGCGTGGCATTCTTTCCCGATCTGGGTGATGCGCAAGAGGGCCGAACCGATTTTGAGGTGATCGCCGATGCGTAGCACGGACAGATCCACGTGTTCCAGGGTCAGGTTTTCCGCGAAGGCGCCGGGGCGGATGTTGAGGCCTTTGGCGCGCATCTTCCGGACGCTATCCATGGACAGCAGGCTTACCTGGCGATGCCACTTACCTGCGTGTGCGTCTCCCTCGATCCCCCAATGGGGAAGGAGGAGGGCGGAAGGAACGTTGACTTTTACCGTTCCTTTTTTCCGGCTGACGGAAATTGCTTGGACTGTTCCGTGTTGTTCAAAATGTCTGTTCATGGTTGAGGCCTTTTTCGTTCATGAATCCATCATCAAGATGCGCACGCGGTCGTTTTTCCTGAGACCTTCCACTTCCGCCGGAATCTCTATCAGGCAATCCGCGACGGCGAACGATCGCAGCATGTGCGAATCCTGGTGCTGCAAGACCCGCACCGTATCATTCTTGTCCAGGATACCGCGCAGGTATTCGACGCGTCCGGGAGTGTGGCGGAGATTGCGGTCGAGAAGGGCATTGCGAAACGCGGGGCGGGGATCCCGCGCGCCCATCATGGCCAGCAGCGCAGGCCGGATAAATCGATAGAATGCGACCAGCACCGAGGCGGGATTTCCCGGCAACCCGAACACGACGGTGTTATCGCGCCGCCCGAAGCACAGCGGCTTTCCCGGCTTGATCTTGATGCGCCAGAACAACTCTCGCACGCCGCACTCTGTGAAAACCCGGCGGGTGTAATCGTAATCGCCGACAGACACGCCGCCACAGACGAGGAGAACATCGACGGACTCCAGGAGGGCGAGTGTCTGCCGCTGCAGCTGGGATACGTTGTCCCCGGATCTGCGGGCGTACACGCGGCTAATACCCAGACGCCGGAGAGCGGATTTTAAACTGACCGTGTTCGAGTCCCATACCTGGCCGGGACGCAACGGCGTGCCTGGCACGACGACCTCGTTGCCGGTGGTAATGATGCCCACGCGGGGTAACCGGCCGACCGGCACGGTGGTGATACCGAGTTTGGCAATCAAACCGATGGCGGCCGGGGTCAGGCGCTGTCCTCGTTTCAGGACCACATCTCCCTGCCGGAATTCTTCTCCTTTACGCCTGATATTCGCGCCGTGGGCGATCTTCTTGCTGAAACGTATGCCGTTTTTAGTGATCTCGACGTCTTCCTGCATGACCACTGTTGCGACGGAACGGGGGACGGGAGCACCGGTCAGTATTCGCACGGTTTCTCCGCTCCGAAGGGGTTTCTCCCAGCGTCCCCCGGCGGGAATTTCGCCGGCGAGTTTCAGTGTGAGGGAATTAAACTGAAGTTTTTTCGTATCACCGGCCGTGATTCCATAACCGTCCACGGCGGAAGAATCGAAAGAAGGCGACGGCGCTCCGGCAATGACGTCCTGAGCGAGAATCCGATCCGCCGCTTGATCGAGACGTACGGTTTCCGGCTCCAGGGATGGAAGGTTGCCGAGAATCCGTCGCTCCGCCGTTTCGACGCTGATCACTGCTGCTTCTCCCTTGATGGATGGCCCATTCCTTTCAGCATCTTGAACGTGTGAAGAACGCCGGGGAACAGCGCGTCGAGCGCGTCCTTGACTCCGCCGCGGGAGCCGGGAAGGTTGATGATAAGCGTTGAGCCACGAACTCCCGCCGTACTGCGTGAAAGCATGGACCACGGCGTACGCGCCTGCCCGAACGCGCGCAGGTATTCGGTGATACCGGGCGCTTCCCGTTCCAGGATGACCCTTGTGGCTTCCGGTGTGAAGTCGCGGGGACTGAACCCCGTCCCGCCGGTTGACAGGACGAGATCGACATACATGGAATCGGCATACTTGGTCAGGTACTGGGTAATGAGAGCCTGGTCGTCCGGTATGATATCGTAAGAAGCAACCGTCAAGCCCTCGTCTTCAAGGCGCTTCTTGATCATGGGTCCAGTCCGGTCTTGTTTCTTTCCATCGGCAACCGAATCGGAGGTTACCAGAACAGCGGCGGTCAAGCCGCGTGCATCTTCGCGGAACTCCGACTTGCCTCCCTTTTTCCAGAGCAACTCCACGCCTTCGATGGACATCGTGTCATCGAGCATTTTCAGCATATCATAAATGGTGAGCGCCGCCACGGCAGCGCCGGTCATGGCTTCCATTTCCACGCCGGTTTTGTAAATCGCCTTTGCGATGACCTCGATCACGATTTTCGTATCCTGGACGTCGAAGTCCACTGCGACGTGATCAACGGGGAGAGGATGGCAGAACGGAATGATGGCGCTGGTGTTTTTGACGGCCTGGATGGCGGCCACGCGGGCCACGGGCAAGGGGTCACCTTTGGGAACGGTTCCGCCGCGCACGCGGTTCACGGTTTCACTTTGCATACGTACGGTAGAGCGGGCAGCCGCGGTACGAAGGGTCGAATACTTGGAAGAGATATCGATCATGGAGTAATCACCGGGTTAAGAAATGAACGAGTCATGTTGCTATCCTCCGATTGCTATCATTGTTCTGTTCTCTTGCTTAAGCAATCCGTCGATGCCGGGATGGGATGCGGGTTTTGCATTTAAGGATGCCTGGATGGAAAGAGCCAGTTCTTCGTCCGAGGCGCCGCGCCGGAGTAAGTCACGAAGGGAGATCTCGGCATTGTTGAGCAGACAGGTTCGCAGCGCCCCGTCCACGGTAAGGCGAAGCCGGTTGCATGACGCACAGAAATGATCACTGACCGGCGAGATGAAACCGATCCTCGTCCCCTCCCCGGTGATTTCCCATTCCCTGGCGGAAGAAGAGTTTTCCTCGTCGAGCGGTCGCAAAACAAAGGCGCGCGCGAGGCGTTTCCGGATTTCATCTGAAGAAATGAAGTATTCCGACTGCCACCTGTTTCCCGCAAATGGCATAAACTCGATAAACCGGACAGTAACACCTTTCCTGATCGCAAAGTCGGCGAAATCGCGCAGCTCATCGTCATTCACTCCGCGCATGACGACGACGTTCAGCTTTACGGGGCGCATATTCAGGGACAACGCTTTGTCAATGGAAGCCAGGACCTTGTCTATGCCGTCGCGCCGGGTAATAGCGCGGAATCTATTGGGGCGAAGGGTATCGAGGCTGATGTTAACCCTGCGCAATCCGGCTCGGTGAAGGTCGCAAATTGCTTCGGCAAGCAGGATGCCATTGCTGGTCATCGTTACTTCCTCGATTCCGGGGAGGGCGGAAATCAGAGACACGAGGCGGGACACGTTTTTCCTGACGGTAGGCTCGCCCCCGGTCAGGCGAATTTTTCGGATACCGAGCATGGAAAAGATGGAAACAAGGCGGTGGATCTCCTCGAACGTGAGAATACCATGATGCGGTTTGAAATCGACACCCGTATCAGGCATACAGTACCGGCAGCGGAGATTGCACCTGTCGGTGACGGCAAGGCGGAGATAAGAATGAATTCGACCGAAGGAATCGTTCAGCATGGAATCCTGGCAGAATAATCAATGACGAGGGTGGTTATTCCCGGGAGCCGGAAAGAAAAACACCCCGGCGGGGTGTTGAGGATGAAAGCGTGACAAACTACGCTGGAACTCCTTTCCAATGCCGGGAGGCGACGCAATTTCTCGCGACACCCTTCGGGTTGCATGACAACCCGGGACCCTCGGGTCCATCGGTCTGTAATCCTTAGCGTGCGCCGTAGGTTTACAGACTCGGAGGTTCAGTTATTTACACTACCTGTTTCTCGTTCGCGCAATTTCAAGTACGCGAACATGCCATAACATAATTCTTTCCAGATCAAAAATCAACGGAAGAGCACGACGATGCAAATAGTTCTTGCGAAATCCATCGCGTTTCAATAGCATTGAACAAATGGCAAAGACCGCGACCATAGTGATGATCGTTAGTTTCTTTCTCTCCGCTTGTGAACGGCAGGAATTGATCGATCCCAAGTCGGACGTGATTCCCCCGTATCCACCGTCCGGATTGGTTGTGCAATTGGCGCGGGACGGCGAGGTGGACCTGGAATGGCAGCCGAATACCGATCCTGATTTTTTCGCATACGTGATTTACAGACTGGAACCGCGTACCCCAGACGCTGATCCCGTTGACACAACGCTGAAACCGTTTTTCGTGGACAAGTTCCTTTCGTACGACACAACCTACCGGTATTTCCTCACCGCCCTGGACGAAGCGGAAAACGAGAGTTTGCCCTCGGATACGGTGTCCGCCACGCCGGTCAACAGAAACCCGCCGGAGCGGCCGACGTCGTTTTATGCGTTTGGCAGCAACATCGAGGGAGTTGCCAGCATCAGGCTTGAGTGGGCCCCGAACACGGACGCCGACCTTGCCGGTTACCGTTTGTATCGCTCGCGAAACCAGCCGGTCGAAGCCATTCCTGCGAACTTGTATATCGAGACCGATTTTCCTTTCGTAGTTGATACGATGGTCACTCCCACGGGGACGCGGTGGTACTACGTAGTTGCCGCTACCGACCGGGGTGGGTTGGAGAGCAGAGTTTCGCGTGTCGCGTCGGATATCGTTACGGACATTCCCGAACTGCTTTCTCCACCGGACGGAGCGGGAGCGCCGTCGTGGCCATTCCTCTCCTGGAAAACGGTTTCCGGTTCCATCGGTTATATTGTGTTCGTGTTGGAAAACCCGGCAGGCAGCGAGTTGTGGAAAGCGCGTGTCTCCGGCGTTGATACGGAAAACGTGATTATACAGTACACGGGGCCGCCCCTGACAATCGGCAGGCGATACTGGTGGCGTGTGGCAACCGTGACCACGGAGGAAGGCGTGCCGAACGCCTTGAGCCCGGTGCACTCATTTCAAGTCGAACAATGAAGTTGGAGTATGATACAAGTTACAAATCTCGTGAAAACGTTTGGCGAGCGAAAAGCGCTCTCCGGTATTACCTTTCACATCAGTAAAGGGGATATTTGCGGCTACATCGGCCCGAACGGGGCAGGAAAGTCGACGACCGTGAAAATCCTCTCCGGGATGCTTGAACCGGATGAGGGCGAGGTGATCGTGAACGGTGTCGATGTGTGTGAAAACCCCGATGCCGTGAAGCCGTTCCTCGGGTACGTGCCTGAGACGGGGGCGGTATATGAGGCGCTGACGCCCAGGGAATACCTGATGCTGGTGGGCAGATTGTACGGGATGAAGGACAACGTCGTACGGGAACGAACCGATGTGATGCTGAAATTCTTTGATCTCCAGGATGATGCCAACGAGGTGATGTCGGGTTTTTCGAAGGGAATGAAGCAAAAGGTAGTGATCCTGTCGGCGTTGCTTCACGACCCGGCGCTGTTTTTCTTCGACGAGCCTCTTCACGGTCTTGATGCCCGCTCCACGGTGCTGTTCAAGGAGTTGTTGTTCATCCTGGCACGGCAGGGAAAAACCATCTTGTATTGCTCCCATCTTCTGGATATCGTGGAGCGCGTTTGCACGAGGTTGCTGGTCTTGCGGAATGGGAAAATTGTTGCTGAAGGAACGATCGATGAACTGCGCGAGCTCACGAATAAAAATACGTTGGAAGACGCCTTCAGCATTCTGACCGAGTCAACCGATCTTCGGGCGCGAGCCGAAACTTTGATCAAGGATCTTGCCGAACTTCCCGTATCTATCTGATGTTTCCTGTCAGGACCCGGTGGTATCCTGGTTTTGCCATTGCCCTTGTCGCCTCACTTGTTCCGTCAAGCGCCGCAGGCCAGGTGAGTGTGGCGGATTCCGTGAGTTGGTCCTCACCGCGAATTACCCTGGGGTACGAGCGCAATGTCAACACGCACTTGTGGAATATCAGCGGCCGGTGGAATTATCGGTCATCAACGTGGAATGTTGTTGCGGATGAACAGTACCGCAGCTCTCTGATACGCACCGATCGATCGTACATCAAGGACGAGCAATCATTTCTTGTTCGGGGAGAACGCCATCTATCGGAGACCTGGAGCGTGGAGGCGAGATTCAGGTCATACGTTTTTGCCGACGATCGTTCGCTGGGATTGAACTCGCTG